>JAISRD010000186.1 GCA_031273835.1 Treponema sp.
TTAGAAAAGTTTTCAAGTCTTGCCCCCGGTAATAAAGAAGCCGTTCCGGTACGAACCGGAACGGCGCCTTTCCGAGTACGTAATAACCTTAAGCCGCCGGGGCCAGGCTATTATTGCAGAAGCTGGAGAACAGTTTGCCCTTTCTGATTGGCCTGGGCGAGCATGGCGGTACCGGCCTGGTTAAGGATCTGGTGGGTCACAAAGGACACCATCTCATTAGCCATGTTGGTATCGCGGATGCGGGATTCGGAGGCCTGCATATTTTCGGCTCCGATGTCCAAGCCGCGGACAGCGTGTTCCAGACGGTTCTGGTAGGCGCCAAGATCCGCTCTCTGCTTGCTGATTCTCTTGAGCGCTTCGTCAAGGGTTCCAATGGCACGGTTGGCGTTGTCCGGGCTGGACAACGAAATGATCGATTCATCACCGACGTTCCGGACCCCAAGGGCCTTCGCGGTCATGGTGTTGATGTAAACCTGTTCCCGCTGATCCATATTGGCGCCGATATGGAGCCACATAGAGGCGGTAACCACATTTTCGCCGATAAGGCGGCCGAAACGGCCGGTCAGCAGATTCATGCCGTTGAACTGGGCGTGGGAGGCAATCCGGTCAACTTCGTCAACAAGCTGGGAAATTTCGACCTGGATATACATCCTGTCCTCGGCGGTGTATACACCGTTCGAAGACTGCACCGCCAACTCACGCATGCGCTGCATAATGTCCTGGGTTTCCTGCAGGTAGCCTTCCGTAACCTGAATGAACGAAATACCGTTCTGGGCGTTGGTTGACGCCTGATTCAGGCCGCGAATTTGGCTGCGCAGCTTTTCGGAAACAGCCAGTCCGGAAGCATCATCACCGGCGCGGTTGATCCGCAAGCCGCTCGACAGCTTCTCCATGTTCTTATCCAGGGAATTCTGGGTAACCTTGAGGGACCTGTCGGCAAACATTGCGCTTAAGTTGTGGTTAATAATCATACAATACACTCCTTTGGCATTTTCAGGCGGGTTGCCGTCCCTATGACAGCTCCTCCGCCTCGGCATCCGTGCCTTAACCGGCTATTTCGCTCACGCTCGACAGCCGGTTTCGGGGTTTTCCTGCGGAAAATCCCTTGAAATTGCGGAAATTTCTTAAGTTTGAAATTTCCTCGTGCCTTGGTATCTGTCTTTAACAAATACCGGAACCCTCAACCCGCCCGTTCCCGGAAGGGTAGAGGATACCCGGACTTACGGTCATGGAGGCCCGACGGGCGCACGGCTTTTAGTCCGGTTCATTTCTAATGTCGGAATTTGGGGAAAATGCTTTAGGGGAAAAGGAGTTATTTGAGGGCTTTTTCCAGTTGATCCCGCAGATCGCCCTTTTTGGGATTCAGGGTCTTCGCGGCCCCGATAAAACGGCGCAGGTCCGCCGCTTCCCCCAAGTCGCCGGGGTTTTTTTTATACAGATCTTCGAAAAAACGGTCTTCCTCGTAGTAGAGCCGGTAAAGGTCCAGGTACGCGTTGTTCACCGGAAGTTCGGAAAAAAAGCGGTACCTTTCGCTTATTTGGCCCGAGGCGAGGGCCTCTTCAAAACGTTCCTTCGCGGCGGTGATGATCCGTTCCTTTTCGGCGAGCTTTGCCTCCCGGTCAAGGCCGGAATCGCCGTAAACCCCTTCCAGTTCACCGATAAGGCCGCCGAGATAGCGGCGGAAGGCCTCCGTGGCGGCGATGCTTTCGTCAATGGCCCGGTATTCCGGGGAATCGGCGCCGAAACGGCTTTCCGTATAGATCCGGGCCCCCTGGGTTCCCACAAATTCGGCAAGCTGCTCGTTAAACGCCGAGTGCCCCTTAATAAAAACCGTGGCGTGCAGCAATTCATGGATGATGAGGTCCGCAAGCTGATGAACCTGGTAGTTCTTCATATACGAATAAAGGGGGTCCCGGAACCAGCCCAGGGTACTAAAGGCATCAACCCCCCTTATCCATACGTCAAGGCCGTCCTTTTTCAGCCGGGCCGCCTCTTTACCGGCGTCTTTGGGGTCGAAAAAACCCTTATAGGGCACCGTTCCTACCACGGGAAAACGCCATTCATGGCGGGTAAAGGAATCGGCGGCGCAGGCGGACACTACCGCGGCCAGATAATCCCTGTCTATTTCCACATAGCGGGTATAATTTTTGCTTTCCGCCAGGCCCAGGTCCTCCATGGCAAAACGGCGTATATCCGCCACCCGCTCAACAAAGGCCCTGTTTTCCCCGGCCGCGCCGGGCCCGCCCCGGTCCGCAAGTTCCTCCAGGGGTATCGCCTTTCCCAGGTATCCCAGCATGGCCGTCCCCTGTTTCAGGGTATAACAGCCGGAACAAAGGAAAAACCCCAGGGCCAGAATGATCGCCCCGGCAATGGGAAGAAAGGGGAAAAGAGTTATCTTGAATCCGGACATTTTAGGGGCCCCAGCCTTGTTAATCGCTGCCTGCTACTATAGGACCTTTTCCGCTTATAGGCAACAGCGGCATCCATGGCGATATGCCGGTACGCCCGCTTCTCCGCTCAGGTTCACCTATTGACATCAGCCTGCGTTTCTGTTAGGTTTTTAGAACTATAGGTAAAATGCGGAATTTGCCCTTGTAGCTCAGTTGGCAGAGCATATCCATGGTAAGGATAAGGTCATCAGTTCGATTCTGATCGAGGGCTGATGTTAAATCCCTTAGGGGTTTGGCATTTTTTCGGGGTTATTTCGTAAAATTCCCTGTTTAGGTGAGGAGTGTTATATGGCCAGTAAGAAGACCGCTGTGGAACTTATCGCTCTGCAGTGTACCGAATGCAAACGGAAAAACTATACAACCAGCAAAAACCGGCGTAATACCCAGGAGAAGCTTGAATTTAAAAAATACTGCCCCTT
>JAISRD010000222.1 GCA_031273835.1 Treponema sp.
AACAAAACTCCGGGCTTAAATGCATCGGCGTTTAAGCAGATGTCGGTAACTTCGGGTTTTCCCTCGGTAATGGTCCCGGTCTTGTCAAAAACGATTGTTTCTATCTTGTGGGCCGTTTCCAGCGCTTCGCCGCCCTTGATGAGGATGCCGTTTTCCGCGCCCTTGCCCGTTCCCACCATGATCGCCGTGGGGGTCGCCAGTCCTAAGGCGCAGGGACAGGCGATAACCAGCACCGAAATAAAAATGGTCAGTGAAAACTTAAGCGGGAAATAGCCCGCCGGCAGGAGCGCGGGATTGGCGGTGGTCGCGATGAACCACGCCGCGCCGGCCAAGACCGCGATGGCGCACACAATCGGCACAAAATACCCCGAAACAATATCCGCCATTTGAGCTATAGGGGCTTTGGAACCCTGGGCATCCTCCACCAGGCGGATGATCTGGGCCAGGGCGGTATCGCTGCCGATTTTGGTTGCCTTGAAGCGGATAAGCCCGGTGGTGTTTATCGTCGCGGCGTACACTTCGGACCCGGCGCTTTTATCCACTGGCATACTTTCCCCGGTGAGCATGGATTCGTCAATGGCGGTATGCCCCTCCGTTACCGTGCCGTCCACGGGAATTTTTGCCCCCGGCTTAACAACAATAATATCACCGGGTATCACTTCATCAATGGGAATTTCCTTTTCCAGGGTTCCTCCGGAACCATCGTTCTCAATGATAATGGCGGTTTTCGGCGCCAGGCCCATGAGTTTCTTGATAGCCTCGCTGGTCCTGCCCTTGGATACCGCCTCAAGGGATTTACCCAGCAGTATCAGGGCGATGATGACCCCGGCGGTTTCAAAGTAAAGGGCTTCTACCGCCCGGAAATTCCCCCCGGCGATCTGAAACAGATTGTAGATACTGTAGATGAGCGCCGAGCTTGTTCCCAGCGCAATAAGGCTGTCCATGTTCGGGCTGCGCTGCACAAGGGCCTTAAAGCCGACGGTATAGAACTTATACCCCACCGCGATAATCGGAAGCACCAAAACAAGTTCGGCAAGTCCGTATAAAAGCGGAAAATTCATGGGGGCTAAAGCCCTGGGGAAGGGCAGGTTGAACCAGGTGATCATGGGAACCATGGCGATGTAGAGCAGCGGGAGGGCCAGGGCGGCGGCGGTGATAAATTTGATCCATAGGATTTTTATTTCCCGTTCCTTGCGTATCTTGTCCTCATCCACCGCGCCGGAGGAAATATCCAGGGCCTTATAACCGGTTTTTTCGATCACCTTCTTGATCGCCGAGATCCGTATCGCCCCTGGATCGTAGTTCACCGTGGCCTTCTCGGTGGCAAGGTTCACCGTAACGGTTTCTACCCCGTCCACCCTGCGGATGGCCTTTTCAATCCGCTGGGCGCAGGCCGCGCAGGTCATCCCGCCTATGGGTAATGTTGCTGTTTCCATTTGTTTTAACTTCTCCTCCATCTGGCGAATATGCCTTTCGCTTCCATCAGGAATTCCCTGGGGATGGTGATGTTTTTATCATCCACCCTTTTATTTGCCGCGAAGATCGGGACCGGATTACACCCGCCGGAACGGAGCTCCACCTGGCTCATCCTGAACCGGTTGCCGCAGTTCTGGCATACCAGCACCGTTCCCTGCTGTTTGTAAAAGCCCCGGCCCGAACCGTAACACACCTGGCAGGTATTGAAAGCGGTCCTGATAGTACCGTCCGGGGCTTTTACCGCGATCACCTCAAGCCGGGTTCCCTGAATATCCACGGGATAAAAAACGGCGTTTTCCGTAATTTCCGCGATGGGGATCACCAGATCCCGGTCGGCTATGGCCGGTTTAATCACGTTAAGCTGGACGGTCTGTGCAAAGACATTGAATCCCGCAAAAAGCATCAACATCAGGATCACCTGCGCCGGCTTTCCCGTCAAAGCTCCCCCGGCTGCCCTTTCATAACTAAGCATAATAATACCTCCGTATCTTATTTGTTATTCATCCCCATGGTTTTGTTTTTTCCGCTTTGAAAGGAGCAGAACAACAACAATAAGGACCAGGGGAAAAATACAGTGCCAATGAGTTAATAGAAACGCCATCTCTAAACCTCCTTGTTTCCGGCGCCGGCGCAGCATCCGCCCCGGCCCGGCCCGTCAAAATATTCGTCGGGGTAGATGAGGGTTTCATAAGCGGCCGCTTCGGCTTTGATTGCCTCAATGTTTATATCGTTAAGGTCCTCCACCACTTTTACATAGCCGTAGTACACGCTGTCGACGGTGTAAAATTCAAAATCCCGGGACGGCAAAAAGGTAATGGTATTGTCCCCCTTTTCCATACCCGCCCGGGCATAGTACAGGGGGAAAACCAGAACGCTGTTCCCCTTATCCAGGGAATCGTTGTTGATGGTCCATTCCACCGGAATATCCCTTTGAACCACAATGACCGCCGGATCGAAGCCGCTGTCCCGCAGATTTATTTTTATCCGCTGAAATCCCCCCCCGGGATTCAACGCGGCGGCCAGCACCGTATCGGCGGCTATGCTTACCCCGGCGGGTTTTGGGGCGGTATCGGGCTCCGCTTCGGCGGCGGCGGATTCACCTGCGGCCACCACCGTAATGGAACTCCTTATCATCCCCATCCAGCAGTTGTAGGGGATTTTCCCCCTCCGCGTGGGGGTAAACTCAATGATGTTCTCTCCGGTGGTAAAGCGGTGTTCAACGCCGTATTCCCGGATGATCATCCGGTTGTTGCATCCGTTGATGCTTCCCCGGGGGGCGTTGATGGTCCATTTAACCGGTATTCCTTCCTGTACGGTGATGGCCGGGTATCTCCCCCCGCTTAACGTGGAATTGACGATCTGCACCCCCCCTGAAATGAGCGGTTCAAAGGTCCCGGCCTGTCCGGAACCCGCCGCCCCGAAGGGATTCAGGGAAGCCAGGGAAGAACCCAGGGGGATTGAGAAAGCCCCCAGGCTCCAGCCGTTGGAAAGCATGGTAAGCCCCAGGACCGTTACCAGTATGGCCCCCGCCTTCATCACTCGGGCGGTAAATTTCCTGCTCAGCATGGAACTCAGGGCGCCGACAAAAAACATAAGGGGAACCGTACCCATGCTGAAGAGGAACATGGAGATTGCGCCCCCCGCGGGGCTTCCGGTGGAAAGGGCGTAAAGCTGCATCGCCTGGAGGGGGCCGCAGGGTATAAGGCCGTTGAGGAGCCCCACGATAAGGGGGTTCCTGCTGCTTTCTTTTTTCTCCTCGATTTTCCGGGTAAAAACCCTGGGCAGATGAAGACTAAAGCGCCTGAGCCCCGGAAAAAATCCGAGCATGTTGATCCCCATGATAACCATAAATACCCCGGCGGCAAGCTGGACGATGCCCTGTATTCTGCCGGATACGGTGATGACCGATCCCAGTGCGCCGACAAGGGCCCCCACGGTGGTATAGGAAATTACCCGTCCGCCGTTATAGAGCGCGCCGGGAAGGAGCAGCTCCGCCCTGTTCCGGCCTTCCTCCGGGGCCGCGTTCGGGACACCGCAGGTTCCGGGGGGAATACACTGGGAAAGATTGATCCCCCCGCACATGGCCACGCAGTGAACCGAGGTAACAAGGCCGATGACAAACAGCATCCCGTAACCCATACCGGTCTCCGCCAGGGGAAAGGCCGAGGTGAGTGTCCCGATACCGGACTGACGCAGGAGCACGTACAGGGCAAGGATAATGACCACTGTCCCCGCAATTTGGGC
>JAISRD010000156.1 GCA_031273835.1 Treponema sp.
GTAACCGATTCGGGGATGGCCTTTACAAAGGCGGAAGCGTCAAAGGGCCGGTAGAGCCGCACCTTGAGGACCCCGACCTTTTCCCCCCTGGACTGGAGGTATTCGACGGTTTCCTCACAGGTTTCCGCGCCGGAACCCATGATGATGATGATCTTTTCCGCGTCCGGAGCACCGAAGTAATCGAAGAGCCTGTACTGCCTGCCCGAAAGCTTGGCAAATTTATCCATTTCGGCCTGGACTATGGCCGGCACCTTATCGTAATACTTGTTTACCCCCTCCCGGCCCTGGAAATAGGTGTCGGGGTTCTGGGCGGTGCCCCGCATGGAAGGCCTTTCCGGGGTAAGGCCCCGTTCGCGGTGGGCCCTGACCAGATCGTCGTCGATCATCCGCCGCATTACTTCGTAGGAAATTTCCTCGATTTTCTGGAGTTCATGGCTGGTACGGAAACCGTCAAAAAAGTGGAGAAAGGGTACCCGTGAACGGAGGGTCGAGGCGTGGGCGATAAGCGCCAGGTCCATCACTTCCTGAATACTGTTGGAGGCAAGCATGGCCCAGCCGGTTTGACGGCAGGCCATTACATCCTGGTGGTCCCCGAAAATTGAGAGGGAACTGGTGGCCAGCGCCCGTGCGGCGATATGAAACACCGTGGAACTCAGTTCCCCGGCGATTTTATACATATTGGGGATCATCAGCAGCAGCCCCTGGGAGGCGGTAAACGTCGTGGAAAGGGCCCCGGTCGTCAGGGCGCCGTGGACGGCCCCCGCCGCCCCCGCCTCGGACTGCATTTCAACCACTTCGGGAACGGTTCCCCAGAGGTTTTTCCTGCCCTGGGCGGAAAATTCATCGGCGGACTCCCCCATGGGGCTGGAGGGAGTAATCGGGTAGATGGCGATTACTTCACTAAGCGCATGGGCCACATAGGCCGCGGCGGTATTACCGTCAATCATGACCATGTTTTTTTCGGACATTTTTTTCCTCGGATCGGTAGATTTTAATGAAAGTATAGTGTTTCCTAAGGCTTTGTTCAAGGTACGGAGCAAAGGAAGAAAGCCTACGTTTCTTCCTCGACGGGGCCCGCGAAGAACTGGAGGAGCTGGACAAAGTAATACATACGCTTGTAATCGTCGGCCATACGCCTGCCCAGGGGCTGCTCGGAGGCTCCTTCCAGCTCTTTCCAGTTCATGATAAGTTCCGCGGGTTTTTTCGGCATATCCTCAAGGAGGACCTTAAAATTCTTCCCTATGGTAATAAGGCCCGAAGCGGCGGCGTTTATCATTTCCTGGGCGCTGTTGTTCACGGTTTTAAGAATGAGCCGTATGTACCGGCCCTGCCCCTTGTCCCGGTCAACCTTGATCAGGGCCTGTTTAAGCCGGGAACCGTGTTCCCCCTTTTCGCCCAGGGCGTCGTCAAGGGCGCTTATTTTATCAATGAGCCCCATAATGCCGTGAAACGCGTCGGACATGCTCTGGGCAAGGACATTGCTGGTCCACTGGCCCCGGATCAGGAACAGATCGCAGAGTTCCTTAATTTCCTTTTTAAAATAGTCCAGCAGAAAAGCCTTGAGGTAGTTGAGCCCCGCCACCTTGGTAAAGCCGTCAAAGTTCTTTTTTTGAAAAAGTTCATTGGCCTTGGCGGTATAGTTTAACAGCCTTTCAACCTCGGCGGAGCCGAAAATAGTCCTGGCGAGCTGCTCAATCTGGGCGCTCCGCTTATCGTTCTGTATCTTGGTAAGGATCTTCTCAATCTCGGCTTTTTTCGCGTCGAGATAGGAATCGGCCACCCGTTCGTCGGAAGCCTTGGGTACGGACTGCCAAAGGGGGTCCTTGGCGTTATGCTGTACGATAAGTTCCAGGATACGGGAACGGCTTACATCCCGCAGGAGCCGTATCAGACGGCCCCAGTGCTCGTGATTAACCACATCCATCCCGTCTTTGTAGAGTTTCAGCACCGCCAGGGGGGCCTTCCAGTCCTGCTCGGCCTCCACCGCGGCGGAATATTCCATAAAATCCTTGATTTCCTCGGAAAGGTCAAGGGCCTTTACCGTTTTGAATTTGGGCTGATAGGTGAAATTCCGCTCGCTGAGGTTGGAATCGAACTTTTTAATGATAAAAAAGAAATCAAAGCTTACAAAACGGACCAGGGAAATGATCGAGTTGTAGCAGGTATCGATGCGGCTGATCTGGACATTGTCAAACCCCGCGGCAAAAGCCGAAAGATCCCGCTTAACCGATTCGGCCATATCCTTGACCGGCGTGGTTTTTCCCCTTTCCTCAATGGATTCGGCGCTAAGGCGCTCCTTGAGGGCCCTGGCTTCCTTGTCCAGAAAGGCCTCCACGGTGATCTGCTTAAGCTGGTCCGACTTCGCGGCGTTCTGGAGGAATATCTGGGCGGGGGAGATGATCTTATAGACATCATAGAAAAATTTCGCGAAGGGCCCGTCAAGTTCCCCGGTCTTTGTCCGGTAAAATTTGCTGTACTTGTTCTGAGTGAGATCCTTGACAATCTGGCGGAGACGCTTTTTTTTGCTCGCGTCGGGATCGTTTCCCCCGGTAAAAAGGGCAAAGATACTATCCAGAAAACCCATGGTTTTATTATGGGAAAAAATCCACCCTGGTCAATATGCCCGCGCTCCCGTGTTCCAGCGCGGTGTCCGCGTGGTCCGCTTGCTCCCTTGATTCGTCCCGGAAAAAGGGCTATAACGGTGGGGAGGGGGCGCTTTTTTTATGGGATTTATCCGTTACTTCATCACCCGGCTTACCGTTAAAGGGCCCGCGCCGGTTTTGGTACTGGCCGCCCTGGCCTTTCTGAGTTCCTGTAATGTGCCGGAATACTTCTCCTACGGGTCCCCCGAACCCTGGTTTGAGCGGAAGGGAAATGTGGGGACCCTGACCATAAGCGCCCGGCCTCCTGAGTCGGCCGCCGCCGGTTCTTTTACGGTAAGCGGGACCGCGGTGAACGATTATCTTAACCATCTGTGGATACGGGTCTCAAAGAGCGGCGAACCCGATTATGATTACCTTGTCAGGGGGGCCTCCGGTTCCGGCGCTTATGAGCAGGAAATATGGCTCCGTTACGGAAAGGGGCGGTATACGGTGAGCTTCATTAACCTGACCCACCTGAAACTCAGCCTTAACGGCGAGGGGGCCCTGTCTTACTGCGCTGGGTATGTTAATACGGCTTTCACCGTGGAAAACGCCAGGGCGGACGCGATGGCGGATGACTGGGAACTGCTTCCCTCCGCGGAAATACAGATCAACCGGGAAATAGAGGAACTTTCCGATGAAATATGCGCCGGGTCCAGGGCGGATTCCGATAAAATAAGGGCCATAAACGGGTGGATTGTCGAATATCTACACTACGACCATGACAGCTGGGATGCCGCCGGTTCCACGGAGGGGCGGAGGAAAAAACAGGACGCCCTGTCCACGCTGCGCAACGGGATGGGGGTCTGCGAGGGCTATGCCAACCTCAGCGCTGCCCTTGCCCGGGCGGCGGGTATCAGGACAAGGTACGTACTCAGCCTCGCCATGAACCACGCGTGGCTTGAGGTTTATGTCGACGGAAAATGGAAAATGCTCGACGCCACCTGGAACGATCCCGACGATGAAGTTCTTAACGGCAGCCGTGATAGTACCGAAAAGTACCTGCTCAAGGAGGATCTGCTTTATGGAGGACATTACGGCGGGGCCCCGCAGAAAACCCGTACCATACTCGGCGGACAGGAGGAATTGTACCTCCGGCGCTGGGAGGGAAAGTAGCGCAGATTACCCTTGCCCCCCCTGGGGACTTTGATGTATACTGGCTTGGCGCCGGTGCTTGGTAAGGGTTTGTTCTTTGGGCGATTAACTCAGTGGCGAGAGTGCTACCTTCACACGGTAGAAGTCACTGGTTCGAATCCAGTATCGCCCATGTTGTAAGTCTTTGTTTTATAAGGAATTAGCCTACCCGAAAACGGGCGGTATATCACACGAAAAGGCGTGAGTGACACTGGAAAGTGACACTTTATGCCGTAAGGAGTAGGTATG
>JAISRD010000263.1 GCA_031273835.1 Treponema sp.
CAGCTCCTTTCCGTTCCCGACGCCCGGGTACTCTGGACCGAGGCGGGCCACGAGGCAAGGGCCCAGGGGGGGACGGGGAACCTTGAACCCTATTGGGCGGCCATGCAGTTTGACGAACGGGGGATATACTGCCTTTCGGCCAAGGGGGTAACCGGTTTCAGGGCCTCCGACGGCAGGCGGCTCTGGACCCTCCGCATCACCGGGGCCGCGGCGATTCCTTCCTTCAGCGACGAGGGCTATCTCTACTCGGGGGGCAGCGACCGCATCCTCCACGCCTACCGCGTGGAGGAGCGCAGGCGGAACGTCCCCCAGTCGATGTACGGCCCCCTGCCGGAGGGTTCCTACGGCCTGGGCAATCCCCCCCCCTCGTCCTGGTCAAAAATAGGGGAGGGCCGCTTTGATCCGAAGGTGGTTAAAAGCATGTACGAGGAGATAGAACGGGCGATCAAACAGGGCCAGATAGGGGAGAATGAAACCGAGTACGTGGCGTACCTTATGGAAACCGCGGGGATCTCCCTTTCCCCCGCCTATTCCCCGGTCAGGCCCCAGGTGCAGATTAACGAAAGGATAGAATGTATCAGGCTCCTGGGCTACCTCGGCTCCAGGGAGACCATCCCGTTTCTTGCCACCCTGTTTACCAGGGATCCGGAGCCCATCGTCAAATCCGCCTGCTGCGAATCCATAGGGCGCATAGGGGTGGATCCCACCGGGGAGGCCCTCCGGGCCTTTACCTACCTCCTCGCCCCGGACAACGCTGCCCTGGACCCGTCTATCCTCATGGCGGCCACCAGCGCGACCAAGGATCTGTGCCGCTTTTCCGGCCCCCCCTTAAGCGACGCGGGCATACGGCTCCTGCGGGCCTTCACCACCACGGATTTCCCCATGGTGGTACGCCGCCACGCCACCAGAGAATTGGAGGCCCTGTATAAATAGGGCTATTCCCCGATGATCTTGACCAGTACCCGCTTGCGCCGCTGTCCGTCAAATTCGCCGTAGAAGATCTGCTCCCAGGGGCCGAAGTGGAGCTGCCCGCCGGTAACCGCCGCCACTACCTCCCGGCCCATGAGCTGCCGTTTCAGGTGGGCGTCGGCGTTGATCTCCCCGGTATTGTGCCGGTAGGAAGCCACCGGTTCATGGGGGGCGAGCTTTTCAAGCCACAGGTCGAAATCATGGTGCAGCCCCGACTCGTCGTCGTTGACAAAAACGCTGGCGGTGATGTGCATGGCGTTGACCAGGCAGAGCCCTTCCCGTATCCCCGATTCGGCGAGAAGCTTTTCCACCTCGCCGGTGATATTGATAAATTCCCGGGGTTTCTTTGTGGTGAACCACAGTTCCTTTGTAAAGGATTTCATGACGACAGTATGTACAAAGGGGGGAATTTTTCCAAGCCGCCGCCGCGGGTGGAAGCCAAATTAACCACTAAATACACGAAAATACACTAAAAAGAGGAAGATGGAGGACGCCATGGATGGCGTCCAGGGAGAAATGACCAAAATGCTGTGCATTTTGGATCGGCATGGACGCCGCTTTTTCGTGCATCGTGGTCAATTCTTAGGCTTCCCTCCGTGGTTAAATTTCTCCCTTGCCAATGATTTTACAACGGTGCTATAATCAAAACCATGCCAGCGATGAACAGTTTATCGGACCGTGAGGATACCTCGGAATCGCCGCTTGAACTGGATATAAGCGCCCTCCGGGCCCTGAAAAAGATGCCCGTGGACATTTTTGACGGCGTTTATGTGGGCGAGACCAAGGACGACGCCCTGGTGCTCTGTATTGACGTCAGGAATTTCAGCAATTTTCTCTGTACCCATGACGAGGATACCGTTTTCCACCTGATTACGGAGTTTTCCTCCAACTTTTTGTCCTGCGTGAACCAATTCGGGTACAGCTGTTCCTATTACAAACTGGTCGGCGACGGGGCGCTGGTTATCTGGGATACCTTTACGGAAACCAACCTGGAAGAGGCCCTGGTGGTGTTCCATGAATTCAGCCTTTTTTTGAATGAGTACCTGTTCAGTGAGTCGGACATGGGGCTTGCCGGCGCGCTGGTTCTGGAAAAAATATTCAAATACGAGATTTCCGCCGAAGCTTCGGGGCTTAAGTACCGGGACTACGTGGGGTACGGCATCAATCTTGCCTGCCGCCTGCAGACCCTGGCGGGGGCGGATGAACTTATGGTGAACAAAAAGCTCATCGCCAAGGCCCGCATCCCCTGGGTTAAAAAGGACGGCCCCGCGGTGCGCACCCATCTGGAACACTTAAAGGGCCTGCAGACGGAAGACCGGGACCGGGTTTCCATGTACCTTTGGGGGGCGTCCTAGGTGGGCCTGAACGCGGAAGGGGCGGTAAAAAACCTCCATCCCCTGGAGGTCCGGGTCCTCCTTGCCTATAAGAGGGGGGACGAGCTTTTCGTCGAAAAGGTAGAAAAGGACCTGGGCTTTAAGAGCGGCAGCGGAAACCAGGCCCTGTCCTGGCTTGCCGGCAAGGCTCTTATCTCCGAAATACGCCGGGAAACCAATGTTTTCTTTGAACTTACCGAGCTGGGCCGGCAGTGGAAGGAAAGGGGCACCCCGGAAGAGCGCCTGCTTGAATTTGTCCTCGAACAACAGGGTAAAACCCTGCCCGAAATCGCCGCGGCCCTCAAGCTGGACAATAAGGATCTGGGCAGCGCCTACGGCGCCCTCTCCAAACGGGGGGTCCTGGGGATGAACGCTTCCAGGGGGGTCGTCCCGGCCCTTTCCCCCGCCGAACTTGCCGGGGGACGGCCCGCCGGGGGTCCCGCGGCGGAACATTTCGCGGTAATCCGGGGCCTTCTGGAAAAGGCCGCCGATGCGGTACTGGACCGCCGCGGCCTTTCCGAGGCGGAAAGGCTTGCCCTGGGGGGCCTTGCCAAAAAGCGGGGCGCGGCGGACGCGCCGTTCCGGGAAACGGACCGGGAAACGGTGGTTTTCGCCCTCAGCCCCCGGGGGGAGGAAGCGGCGGCGGCCCTTAACGCCGCGGGAATTACCGGCGAGGAGATCGGGGCCCTTACGGCGGAGATGCTCGCCAGCGGAAGCTGGAAGGGCGGAAGCTTCCGTTCCTACAATATCAAGGTTCCCCCGGCCCGGCTTATTCCGGGGCGGACCAATCCCTATGCCCAGTTTCTCGAAGGGGTCAAGGACAAACTCGCCTCCCTGGGGTTTGAGGAATTCGACGGCCCCCTGGTGGAAACGGAATTCTGGAATTCCGACGCCCTCTTTATGCCCCAGTTCCATTCCGCCCGGGACATACACGATGTCTACCGCGTGGCGGGAAACGGAGGCGCCGACGCCTATGCGGGGTCCATTGAAGAACCCTGGCTGTCCAATGTGGCCGCCGCCCATGAAAACGGCGGCAAAACCGGAAGCCGGGGCTGGAGCTATGCCTTTGACGGTGATTTTACCCGGCGGCTCATACTCCGCAGTCAGGGTACGGTGCTTTCCGCAAAAACCCTGCCCAGGGCAAAGATACCCGGCAAATATTTCGGCATAGTCCGCTGTTTCCGCTACGACAAGGTGGACGCCACCCATCTGCCGGACTTTTACCAGACCGAGGGCATCGTACTGGGCGAAGAGGTGAACCTCAAGACCCTTTTGGGGATGCTGGAGATGTTCGCCCTGGAAGTGGCGGGGGCAAAGGAAGTAAAATACGTTCCCGGTTATTTCCCCTTTACCGAGCCCTCGGTGGAGGTACACATCA
>JAISRD010000041.1 GCA_031273835.1 Treponema sp.
ATCAACCCCGAATTCTTCGAGGAATACCTTGGCATGAGGGTTGAAAGCGTTGACGAGGTTGAGATTATACGCCGCATGGAAAAGGGCATTTACGACGAAAAAGAATACCAAAAGGCCCTTGCCTGGACAAAAGAATACTGTAAAGAAGGGTTTGACAAAAATCCGCCGGAACTTCAAAAATCCCGGGCGGAAAAGGAAAAATCCTGGGAATTTGTGGTTAAGATGATGTGCATCATCAAGGACCTCTTTAACGGCAACCCCAATCTGCCCAAGGGTTTTGAGGAAGAACAGGCCGGTCACAATGCCATCGCCGGCGGTTTCCAGGGCCAGCGTCAGTGGACCGACTTTTATCCCAACTGCGATTTTCCCGAATCCCTTTTGAACTCGTCCTTTGACTGGGAAGGCCCCCGGGAGCCCTATATACTGGCCACGGAAAACGACACCCTCAACGGCGTGGGCATGCTGTTCGGTAAACTTTTAACCGGCGGCGCCCCGATCTTTGCCGACGTGCGCACCTACTGGAGCCCCGAGGCCCTTAAAAGAGCCGCCTCTTATGAGCTTACCGGAGCGGCAAAGGAATCCGGCGGCTTTATCCACCTTATCAATTCAGGGGCGGCCTGCGTCGACGCTTCGGGGGAAATGAAGGACCCCTCGGGTAAAAAGGTGATGAAACCCTTCTGGGAAGTTACCGAGGCGGATCAAAAGGCCTGCCTTGAGGCAACCACCTGGAACGCGGCGGATCTGGGGTATTTCCGGGGGGGCGGTTTTTCCTCCCGCTTCCTTACCAGGGCCGAAATGCCCGTTACCATGACCAGGCTCAATCTCGTAAAGGGCCAGGGCCCGGTCATTCAAATCGCCGAAGGCTGGACGGTCAACCTGCCGGATAACATTTCCGACATACTTTGGAAACGCACCGACTATACCTGGCCCTGTACCTGGTTCGCCCCCAGGGTCTGCGGCAAGGGACCCTTTAAGACGGCCTACGATGTGATGAACAACTGGGGGGCCAACCACGGGGCGATTTCCTACGGCCATATCGGGGCGGACCTGATAGCCCTCTGCGCGATACTGCGTATCCCGGTTTGCATGCATAACGTACCGGAGGAAAAGATATTCAGGCCCAGTTACTGGAACGCCTTCGGCATGGATAAGGAGGGAGCGGATTACCGGGCCTGCGCGGCCCTGGGCCCCCTGTACAAATGACGGGGCCCGAATTTTTTGAAGAGTTCCGACTGTTAAGCCGGATCTTATATTTTAACTATTTTTTTTCGGAAAGGAGAAAAAAATGAAAAAACTGTTATTGGTTTTGACGGTACTGCTTGCGGCGGTAATCCTCTTTACCGGCTGTAAAGCCAAAGAAGAAGCCGACGGCGGCGGTGAGAAGATACAGATCGCCCTGCTTATGAGGAATATGAACGAACAATTCCTCAAGGACTATGCGGAAAATGTAAGGAAATTGGCCGCGGAAAGGGGGGTCGACCTCAATGTTCAGGACGCGAACAACGCGTCGGACACCCAGTTGACCCAGCTTTCCACCCTGCTTAACCAGGGGTATAAGTACTTTGTTATTATTCCCATTGACAGCGGGCTTTCCGAGCAGATGAACCAGACGATCGCCGAGTTCGGCGGAGCGGCCTCTTATTCCAATACTCCTCCCACGGTGGAGGCCCTCAAGGTCGGGAAGAATTTCTTCTTTGCATCCTCCCCTGAACTGGTCGCCGGAAAATACGTGGGTGAAATCATCGCCGACTATTTTGACCAAAATCCCGACAAGGCGCCCGGAAAAGTCCTGAATATGCTGCATATTCAAGGCGCCCTTGGACATCCCGCCCAGATCAACCGCGAGGCGGGGATGCTTCAGGAACTCAAAAACCGGGGCTATACCGTCAACATTGTCGCCCAGGATACGGCGAACTGGACCCCCGATCAGGCCCAGCAGAAAATGGACGCGTGGATCGGCGCCTACCGCAATCAGTTTAACGTTGTCGCCGCCCAGAACGACGGCATGGCCCTGGGGGCGGTGGAATCCCTGATTCAGAACGGCCTTGTCAAGGATAACGCCGACGACGGCACCATCCTTACCGTCCCGGTAATCGGCATTGACGCCACGGCGGAAGCCCTTAACTCCATGAGCGAGGATAAGCTTTACGCCACGGTTCTGCAGGATTCAATCGGCCAGTCTACGGTTGCCTTTGACGTCATATACCAGCTGGCCTCAACGGGGGACGTACTCGGCAAGCCGGCGGGGGGCCTCGCCCCGGCCTCCGAAGTAACCAATGAGCCTCCGGCAAACGATCCGGCCGTCATTGATCAGTGTTACCTCGTACCGTATCTGCCGGTTACGAAGGCCAACTACAAAGATTTTATGAAGTAACGGCGGGGAACGGCTTGGGTTTATCCCCAAGCCGTTTCCTGACATCCGGAAACGGTTCCCGCTCTCCCCGGGGAGCGGGAAATTTTATGGCAGTGATGAGAGAGCGACGTATGGAAGAGACCGGTAATGTTCTTGAAATGAGAGGAATAACTAAGAATTTTCCGGGGGTCCTGGCCCTTGATAACGTTGATTTCCGGGTAAAACCCGGTACGGTACACGCCCTGATGGGGGAAAACGGGGCGGGTAAGTCCACCCTGGTAAAATGCCTCTTCGGCATGTATAAGATGGACGGCGGAAAAATTATACTTAACGGCAGGGAATGTCATTTTAACAGCGCCGCCGACGCCATGGGCGCCGGGGTTTCCATGATCCACCAGGAACTTTCCAATGTTCCCCAAAGATCGGTGGCCCAGAATATCTGGCTGGGCAGGGAACCCCTTAACCGGTTTTTCCTTATCGACCACAGGAAGATGTTCGAGGACACCAAAACCCTCCTCAAGGGCCTTAACTTCGACTTTAATCCCGCCACCCGTATGGGCAGCCTCTCCATCAGCCGTCAGCAGGGCTGTGAAATCGCCAAGGCCGTTTCGTACAACGCCTCTATTGTGGTGATGGACGAACCGACCAGCTCGTTAACGGAAAATGAAGTAAACCACCTCTTTGAGATTATAAAACAACTGCGCTCCCGGGGGGTGGCGATCATATACATTTCCCACAAGATGGAAGAGATCTTCCAGATCGCCGATGACGTTACCGTTATGCGGGACGGGCGGGTAGTCGGGACCTTTCCGGTAAAGGACCTTAACGGGGATAAGCTTATTTCCCTGATGGTGGGCCGGGATATTACCCACCGCTTTCCCCCGGTGGATTCGGAAATAGGGGATGTCTGCCTTGAGGTGAAAAACTTAAGCGCCGCCAATCCGCGCTCCTTTAGAAACATCAGCTTTAAGCTCCGGAAGGGGGAGATACTCGGTATCGGCGGCCTGGTGGGGGCCCAGCGTACCGAACTGGTGGAGGCGATCTTCGGCGTCAGGGCGGTTTCAAGCGGCGAAATCCTTGTAAACGGAAGGTCCATCAAAAAAATACGGCCGGAGGAAGCTATCCGGGCGGGCATAGGGCTGGTAACCGAGGACCGCCGCAGTTCGGGAATTTTCCCCCTCCTCAATGTAACGGTCAATACCGCCATCGCCTCCCTGGGAAACTACAAAACGAAAATCGGCATATTGGATCATAAAAAACTCTCCTCCGCGGCGGACTCCCAGAACAGGCAGCTCAAAACCAAGACCCCCTCCATGACGACGCTGGTTCAGAACCTTTCGGGGGGAAACCAGCAGAAGGTTATACTCAGCCGCTGGCTTATGACCCTGCCCGAAATACTGATCATGGATGAACCGACCAGGGGCATTGATGTGGGGGCAAAATATGAGATCTACACCATAATGACGGAACTGGTAAGGCAGGGAAAGGCGATTATCATGGTGTCCAGCGAAATGCCGGAACTTATCGGGATGAGCCACCGTATTATGGTGCTCTGCGCGGGACAGCATACGGGTACCCTGGATAAAAAAGACGCCGCCCAGGAAGCGATCATGAGGCTCGCCACCCGGTTTTCCTAAGTCAACACCGGTAATTTATTGAGGAGTGAATATGGAAAAAATCAGCGTAAAGAAATTTGTAAGCAGCTACACTACGCTTGTTACCTTTGTGGTACTGGTTTTTGTTTTGGCCGTACTTACCAAGGGCCAGGCCTTAAGCTGGGCTTCGATCAAGACCCTGATCATCGCCGAGTCGGTGCGGGCCTTTGCGTCCCTTGGGGTGGGCATGATCATCATCACCAAGGGCATCGATCTTTCCATCGGCTATGTGGTTTGCCTGTGCGCGTCGGTGGCGGCGTCCTTCGCCCAGATCCCCACCTATGAATCGGCGCTGTACTACGGCCATTCCTTCCCCCTCTTTGTTCCCATCATCGCGGGTATCCTGGCCGGCGGGCTCTTCGGCCTCTTTAACGGCGTCCTGGTGGCCTACGGAAAACTGCCCCCCTTTATCGCCACCTTAGGCACCATGTCCCTGGCAAGGGGCATTCAGCTGATCTATACCCGGGCCGCCATTGTGGGGTCCCTGAACGGGAATTTCAAAGCCCTGGCCCAAAGTTCCCTGGGGCCCCAGGCCTTTTCCGTACCCTACCTAGGGATCTATGTGCTGATCATTACCCTCGTTGTATGGGTGCTCCTTAAGCATACCAAACAGGGGACCAACTTTTACGCCATCGGGGGCAACGCCCAGGCCGCCAGGGTATCGGGCATCAATGTTGAACGGGACCTGGTAAGCGTCTACCTCTATGCGGGACTGCTCTACGGCTGCGCCGGGGTGCTCCAGGCGGGCCGGCTGGGACTGGCCAACGCCCTGACGGCGAACGGCATGGAACTTGACGCCATTGCGGCGGTTACCGTCGGCGGGGTTTCCCAGAACGGCGGCGTCGGCACCGTGGCGGGGATGATCATCGGCGTCTTTACCATGGGGCTTATCAATTACGGCATGAGCTTCCTGTCCATCGACTCGTACTATCAGCTTCTCGTTAAGGGAAGCATTATCATTATCGCGGTGTTCTTTGATATGAAGAAATACGCGAAAAGGGCTTAAGCGGCGGATTTACCGAGATCCCAAGCGCGGAGGGGCCCTAGGGCGCCTGGTGGACGGCCCTGCCCTCAAGCACGAAGGAGCCGCCCTCCAGGGGGACCACCCGGCCCAGCACTTCCAGGGGAAGGGCCGTATCGATCCTCGCGGGAAAATCCAGCTTTACGGGAACGGCCCCTTCCATCACCTTTCTGGTATCGTAGCCCACCAGGAAGTCGAAGCGTATACTGTCTTCGCCGCTTTGGACATTCGCCGCCGAACCCCGCCACAGGACATGGCAGTCCCGGTACAAAAGGGGTTCCGCCAAGACCTCGGCATAGCTGAAACGATCCTTGAGGGTGTCGAATCCGGGGGTTACGGTGTGGCTCTTGAGGAGCCGGGCCTTGTTTTTTACCGCCCGGGACGCGTTGGATTCCAGGATACGGTTCAGATTACGCTTGGCCCCCTCGTCGCGGTAGCTGTTGAAGAGGGCCCTGGCCTCGTTGTAATACGAAAGCACCTGGTCCACGGTGAGCACGTAACGGTAGCTGCCCCCGGTTTCGACCGCCCCGGAGGCCTCCTCCCGCAGCAGGACCGTGTCTTCCATGCCGCTCCGCTGGGGGCCGGCCTTTTTTCCCAGGCCCAGGAAGAGGCCGCAGGCCAGGGCGGCGGCGAAAACGACGAGCCCCGCCGGAAGGGCAAGGCGCTTCCACGGGAGGGGCCCGGCCGGCAGGGGGGGATAGAGGCCCGGCAGTTTCCCGCTTTCAAGCCATACCTGAAATTCCTCGGTTCCCCCGTATTTCCGTATGACCCT
>JAISRD010000065.1 GCA_031273835.1 Treponema sp.
TTCCAGCAGCCGTTTCATCCGCCCCAGGACTTCCTTCCCGTTTACCGGGGGGCCAAGGGAAAAGGCCCTGGTTCCCCGGCGGGGGGAATAGGGGAACGGGTGTATCCAGGCGAAATCCAGGTCCCCGCAGAGCCCCCAGGTTTCCTCAAATTGTTCCGCTTCCTCACCGGGAAAACCGGTGATAATATCGCAGGCCAGGAACGGATCATCCCTTATGCCCCGCAGGGCCGCTACGGCGTCCCTGATATCGCCGGGGGTATAGGGCCTTCCCATGGCGGAAAGTATCTTAGCGCTTCCCGACTGTACCGACAGGTGGAAATGGGGCCGTATACGGCTGTCCGCCACTATACTCAGAAACCCCGGCTCAAGGGGACCGCAGGCCCCGTTCGGCTCAAGGGAAGAAAGCCGCAGGGCGATACGCCGGGTCCCCCCCAGAAGCAGTTCCAGAAGTCCCCCCAGGCCGCATTGTCCCTTTCCCGGACAGGAGTACTGCGTGATATTCACCCCGGTAAGCACCGCCTCGGCAAAGCCCCGTTCTTCCAGGGCCTTAAGCCTGGCAAGGACCTCGGCGGCCTCAAGGCTGACGCTTTTGCCCCGGGCCAGGGGAACCCGGCAATACGCGCAATTCGAGTTACAGCCATCCTGAATTTTAAGGAAGGCCCGGGAATGGAAGGAAAAATCCCGGGGGTTAAAACGGAAGGCCCCCGTATTCTCCCCGCCCCCGCCGTCCGCCCCGGTTTTACCGGGGTCCCGGGATTCCATCCAGTTCCGTATCCCCTCCTCGATACCGCCTGAACCGTTAAGCCGGGCCGGCAAATCAAGAAGCCCGTCCTTAAGAGCGCCGGGCAGGATAAAAAGACGGTCCCCCCCCCCGTTCCGCCCCGCTTCCGAAAGTTCCCTCCCGTCAAGCTGGGCGTAACAACCCGTTACGATGACCGGGGTTTTTTTCAACGCCAGACGCAGTATACGCCTTGCCTTCTGCTCCGCTTTGGAAGTAACCGTACAGGTATTGATGATCCGGAGATCCGCGGCGTCCTCCCAGGGCAGGACCGCAAAACCCGCGGCCCGGAAGGATTCGGCGACGGCCTCGGTTTCAAGCTGATTGAGTTTGCAGCCCAGGGTATAAAATGAAACGGAACGCATCGCGCCTTAAGGCTGGGGGGCAGGATTCAGGGAACGCCGCACCCGCTCGGCCCCCCGGCTGGCGTCCACCAGCTGGGAATTAAGGGTCAGGGCCCGCTCATAGGCGTTCAGCGCTTCCCGCCTTTCGCCGGCCCCTTCCCTGGCATAGGCAAGACGGGTCCACCAGTCGGCGTTTCCCGGCATGTAGTACACCGCCGTGGACAGGGCGATATCGGCGTGGCGGAATTTTCCCAGCCGTATATAGATCTCCCCGATATAGTAGTACACCGGGCCGTTGCGGGCGCCCTGGGGGGCAAGGTTTATATATTCCTGGAAGTAGCGCAGCGCTTGGGCGTTGTTCCCCAGAAAATAGTAGACCTCCCCCAGAATCTCAACGATCCGGGGATCATAGCGGCTGATATTCCACCCCGCCTGGGCGTAGAGGCGGCACTCCTCATAACGGCCCAGCCGGATAAGGCTCCAGCTTATCACCACATGGGATTCCAGATTTCCGGGATTGGCGGCAATTTCCGCCTTGCAGATCTCCACCGCCCGTTCGTAATTTCCGTTCCGGTATTCCAGTAGGGCGTCGGGACGCTGCTGGGAATAGATAAAAACGGGAACCAGAAAAAAACCCAGGAGGAACAACGGGGTTCCACGGGCAAACAGGCGGAAAACCCGCACACGCCCTCCGCCGCGGTCAGGCTGCATATACCTTAAACCCCCGTCAATCAGGATTCTTTTTCTCGGTCATAACACAGCGCCCGGTAAAATGGCAGCCCGTTTCCATATTGATCTCCGGGGCGGTAACGGTACCGACGAGTTTCCCGCAGGCGGCCACCTCCACCTTTTCCCCGGCGCTAACATTACCCTTTACCGAACCCAGGACTATCACCCTGGCCGCCCTGATATTGGCCTCCACCACCGCCTCTTCATCCACCACCAAAAACCCGGCGGCGTTTATTTCTCCGGAAACCTTCCCCTTAATAAGAAAGGGTTTCTCAAAACTCAAAGCCCCGGAAAATTCGATGTCCGGGGATAAAACGGTATCAAAATCCTCCGGATCAAGGACATCGTTATGAACATCGGTCATATACTTTGAGTTTATACCGAAAAACCGCAAGATTCAAGGGGACTTTCCTAATTAAACAATTAAAGCTATGCTATAACTGATATTTAATTTGTACCAAGGAGCTTCCTATGGATTTTGTAAAAGAGATGAAGATCAAAGCCAAGTCCCTTCAAAAGGCCCTGGTGCTTCCCGAGGGGACCGAAATCCGTACCATAAGGGCGGCGCGGATCCTGGTTGACGAGGAACTGGCCGCTTCGGTAACCCTTTTGGGTAAGGAATCGGTCATTGAGGAAAGGGCCGCGGAGGAGGGGATCAAGCTCGGGGGGATCAATCTCATCAACCCCCTTTCTTCGCCCAACGCGGAAAAATACTCGGAGCTTTTCTATGAACTCCGTAAACACAAGGGCATGACGGAGGAACAGGCGAAAACAGACATGGGTGACCCCCTCCGCTTCGGGGCCATGATGGTACGCACGGGGGAAGCGGACGTTTCGGTGGCCGGGGCGGAAAACACCACGGGAGACGTGCTCCGGGCGGGGCTGACGATCATCGGCACCGTGCCGGGGCTTAAAACCGCCTCCTCCTGTTTTGTCATGACCGGCCTTGATCCCGCCTGGGGCAAGGAGGGTTCCCTGATTTTTTCCGACTGCGCCGTGGTGCCCGATCCGACGGCGGAACAGCTCGCGGATATCGCCGAAAGCGCCGCCCGGTCCTGCAGGGAATTCCTCGATACCGAACCGGTGGCGGCCCTGCTGTCCTTTTCCACCAAAGGGTCGGCCAAACATGATAATGTAACCAAGGTTCAGAACGCCGTGGAGATCCTCAAGGGGAGAAAGCCCGATTTTGTTTTTGACGGCGAAATCCAGGCCGACGCAGCCCTGGTACCCTCGGTAACGGATAAAAAAGCCCCCGGAAGCCCCTTGAGGGGGAGGGTCAATACCCTGATCTTCCCCGATCTTGGCTCGGGAAACATAGGCTACAAACTGGTACAGCGGCTGGGCGGGGCCGGGGCCTTCGGCCCCTTCCTCCAGGGCTTTGCCAAGCCGATAAGCGATCTTTCCCGTGGGGCCTCGGTGGAAGACATCGTCATCACCTGCGCGGTTACCCTGTCCAGGGCAAAGTAGGATACTACGGCGGGGATAAAAAGTTTTTACCAGGAAACCGCCCTTAAACGAAGTTTTCAGGAGGGGGAAAAAAAACTCCGGGAGGCCCTTGCCGCGGGGGCCCGGCGGGATTACCAAAAAGCCCTGGAGCTGCTTGAGAAAATTGTTTCCGACCACGAGGGCCCCCCGGAGGTTTTTCTCTTCCTCGGCAGGGCTTTGCACGCCCGTAAGGACTACTCCCGGGCTTTGGCGGCCTTTAACGACTACATAACCCTGAAACCCCGGTCCTGGGAGGGTTATTTTTTCGCCGGCAGGACCTGCCTGGTCCTGGGCTTTCCCCGGCGGGCCATAGGTTTTTTTGAAAAAGCCCTGGGCCGGAATAAAAAAAACGGCGAGATCATGGCCTTCCTGGGGACGGCCCATCTCAAGGCCCGGCATTCCCGGGCCGCGGTGGAGACCCTTCAATCCGCGGTGGAAACGGACCCGGAAAACAAGCGTATCTACCGGGCCTACCTCAACGCCCTTTTTGTAAGGGGCATAAGGCTCTGCCGGGCGGAAAATTACGGGTTGGCCATACAGATACTCCGCTTTGTGCTGGATAACGGCCGGGACAGCCCCCTGCTCAGGCTTGAACTGGGCAGGGCTTCCCGTGAATTGGGGCTCCTGGAAGAAGCGGCGGAACATTACAGCCGGGCTTTGGATTATTCCCCCGATGATCCGGTGATCCACTGGTATCGGGCCTCAATGTATATGGAGCTGGGGCGTAATATCGAGGCCATCGAGGATATTTCCGTACTCCGTTCCCTGGGGGCCGAGCTGCCGGATCTGCCCTGGAACGGCGAACTGGTGGACCGCTTCATGATCAGGGCCCTCCTCACCGCGGGACAGTGGAGGCGGGCGGCGGACGCGTGCCGGGAATGGCTTAAAAAACGGGAGGGCCGGCCGGAAATACACGCCATGTACGCCGAGGCCCAGCGGAACCTTAAAAACTACGGGGCCGCGGAAAACCACCTTTCCCGGGCCTTAAAAATGGACAGCCAAAGCCCGGAGCTCTGGTATTCCATGATTTTGATCTCCTGGGAAGGGAAAGATCTAAAAAACATGAAAAGGGCCCTGTACAAGGCCAGGCGCCTGGGGGGGGAAAAGGACATTCTTTCCCGTTTCTCCGTACTCTACGAATCCGAAAGCTCCCCCGATCTTCCGCGGGTCATTGCCCTGCTCCAGGGGGCGATCCGTACCATGGGTCCCGAGCCGGAACTGATGTACGCCCTGGGTAAGGCTTACCTTAAGGCGGGGCTTTTGGAGGCCGCCGCGGCCTGGTTTGATAAAACCCTGACGCTCCGCGGCGGCCATGAGGAGGCATGCCTGGGCCTCCTGGCCGCCAGGGAAGCGCTTTTTGAGGAAGAAAACGCCGGGGCGGCGGATAAACTTGCCGAAGCCTACAGGAACTATCTGGATCTCTGGCCGGATAACCGGGCCATACGCCGGGACGAGGCCCTGTTTCTGGTCCGTATCTGTGAATACGAGCGGGCATCCAAAAAGCTGGAGGCCCTTCTGGCCTGGGACCCCGCCAACCACCATCTGCGCCGCATCCTGGCCTATTCATTCCGCAAACAGGGAAAATACCGCCAGGCGGCGCTGTACCTTAAGGCCCTCCTCAAGGAAAGGCCTAAGGATGTACGGCTTTTGCTGGAATACGCAGGCTGCATAGAACGTTTGGGCAATGCACCATACGCCAAAATGATACTGGAAAAGGCCCGGGCCTATCTTTCGGGGTATTCGGAAATTCCCACCGCCCTGGGACTCCTTGCCTACCGGGAGGGCAAGCTGGAACGGACCTTTACCCTCCTTTTGGAAGCGGCCGAGAAAAATCCCCGGGATCCCCGACCCTACCGCTGGATGGCCGTCATAGCCGGAAAAACCGGGGATACCGAGGGGGCCGCCCGGTACGAGCGGGAATATCAGCGGATATGCGAAAAAACCGTCCCCCAGAGGGCGGTCCGGGAAAAGGCGAAAAAACCGTGATTATGTACTTGCGGTATTATGAAAAATAGTATAGTATTAAAGCATATAAATACCAGGGAGGAACAGCATGGCGAAAACAGAGAAAGCGTCAAAAACAGCGAAGGTTTTAAGCCTATTTGACGCGTATGCCAGCGATCAGCTGCCTAAAGATCAGGGGTATATCGTTTCTTCGTTTATCAACGGCAATACCGGTTATTCGATCTACGAAGTGATTTCTTATTCCGGGGTTAAGGCTATTTATCCTGACGGATCGGGACTTACCTTCCAGTCTCAGGGAAAAAAACTTCATGCCCTTATTGAACCCGCTTCCTATCCGAATAAGGGAATTGAACCCTACCTCCGTAACAACGTGGAGCAAATTCCCCTTCGTTTTAAGGAGGTCAGCAAGCTTATCACAAGAAACCAATCCACGGTTTATTGGGCAAAGAAACCTATTGAGTCCCTTTCATCCTTCACCGTCGCCCGTCCCAAGGGCTTCAACGTTTCCTTTGTGTTTTACGACCTGCCGGATCTGTACGATACCCTGACAAAATTTTTTGAACAGTCCTTTACCAAGGACGCGGGTCTTCCCCTGGCGGACGCCAAAAAAAGCGCCCAGGAAATCTCCTCGGTGATCAAGTCAACGATGAGTTTTCGCAACGATTACCAGGATTAGACGGGATGTAAAAAAACCGCCCGGTTTTGTTCTTTGTGCGTAACATAACATGGTTATAGAAACGAGGTCGGCTTGGGCATTCCCAAACCGGCCTTGTCTGTCTTAGCGGACCCTTTCTTATTCCACCCGGTCCGCTTCGGTCTGGGCAACGGCCAGGAGCGCGATGGGCACCGAATAGGGAGAACAGGACACATAGTTCAGCCCCGCGTCCATACAGAAGCGTACATTGGCCGGATTGGCCCCATGCTCACCGCAGAGTCCGCAGACCAGATCGGGCCGGCAGAGGCGGCCCCGTTCTACGGCAAGGGCGATAAGCTCCTTGACCCGGGAATCCAGGGTACTAAAGGGATTCCCCTGAATAAGATCGAAGAGGGTATAATCGGGCATGAAGGCCGTAAAGTCGTCCCGGGAAATACCCAGCGTTGTCTGGGTAAGATCATTGGTCCCGAAACTGAAGAAGCGGCCGTATTTGGCGATTTCTCCGGCTCCCAGGGCCGCCGCGGGAAGCTCGATCATGGTTCCGATAGAATAGTCCACGGGTTTGGATTTCTTCGCCGTCCGCAGTTCCTCTTCAATATCCACGATACCCGTATAAGTTGAACCTTCGATCTTCTTGCCATAGGCAATAAGCTTCAATTCCGACGCGTTCATCACTATGGGCACCATGATTTCCGGCCTGGCGTCGATCTTTTCTGACCGCAGTTTGTAGACCGCCTCGAAGATGGCCCTAACCTGCATGGCATAGATTTCAGGATAGGAAACGGCGATACGGCAGCCCCGGTGCCCAAGCATGGGGTTAAATTCATGGAGGGCCTCAACGCTGGCGGCAATTTCCGCCCTGGAGATCTTTACCTTTTTAACCTTCTGCAGATGGTCGATGAGGCTTTGAATCTCATCGTTGTTGTGGGGCATAAATTCATGAAGCGGGGAATCCAAAAGCCGTATGGTAACTTCCTTCCCGGCCATGACCTTGAATATACCGTAAAAATCCTCCCGCTGCATGGCCTGTAGTTTATCCAGCGCCTTTGTCCTTTCCTTTTGATCCGTCGAAAGCAGCATCTCCCGGAATACATTGATCCGTTCGGCCTTGAAGAACATATGTTCGGTACGGCAGAGCCCCACCCCTTCGGCGCCGAAGCTCAAAGCCAGGGCGGCGTCCCGGGGAGTATCGGCGTTACAGCGCACGTGGAATTTTTTAAGGAAGGTTTTGCTGAGTTCAATAAATTCCAGCAGCCCCGATTCTTTAGGACTGGGCTCAATAAGCTTTGCGGTTCCCAGGTAAACATTGGCCTGGCCGTAGAAGGGCACATTGAGGGTGATATAATCCCCTTCGGCAAAACTTAAGTTCCCCAGCACGGCGGTTTTACCCTTGATTTTCATCTCCGGGGCCACCAGGGATACCTTACCGTATTGACGGGCAACCACCGAGGCATGGGCGGAATACCCCCCCTCCGCGGTGAGCACCCCGGTACTAACCTCAATGGCCTTGACGTCTTCCGCAAAGGAAGATTCCGCCACCAGGATAAACCGGGTATCTTCACCCTTCTGCTGGGCCAGTTTCAGAGCCTCAAGCAGGGCTGTGGTGGAAAAATACGCCCTGCCCAGGGCCGCTCCGGGAGCGCCGGCTATACCCCCCTTCCAGCTCTTAAAGTCCTTCACGGAAGCAGGATCGATAACCGGATGAAGAATTTCATTGAGCCGCAAAGGATCAATGGACTTAACCGCCGTTTTACCGTCAATGATCTTCCGCTTAACCAGATCCAGGGCCAGCTTAATATCCGCCTGGGCGGATTTTTGCTCAACCGAACGCTGTTCAATCAGCCAGAGCCTGCCGTTTTCAATCGTAAAACGTATCTGCCGTATTTCCTTAAACTTATCTTCCAGGGTCCGGGCGATGATCTCCAACTGTTTCAGATGGGAGGGACCTATTTTTTCAATGGGCTGGCCCGTACCGCCCGTTTCGTTGAATTTTCCCCGGAAAAAATCCCCCTGGAGCTGTTTCTCTCCGGTAACCACATTACGGCTGAAGTAATTCCCCGAACAGGAATCCTTTCCGTAGTTTCCGTAAACCATGGGGGTGATCATAAGGGCCGTATCCCGGTCATTTTGATCGTCCATCTGGAACATGCGGGAAATTTCCATCAGGGCTATGAAAAGTTGAATTTCGGCGTCGTCAAAAAACCCTTGAGGGAAAAAATGGGCGTATTCATCCATGTACCCTTCGGCGCTCTTGGAAATCTTTGGGGCCTTTTCCTTTTTGCCCAATTCATTCGAAGGCCCCGTAATGCCCAGCATGGCGTTAAGAGTTGTCAGGGCGCCGGTGATTTCGTCCAGTTCCCTGGTTTTTTCTTCCAGTTCCTTGATGCGCTCTTCAATTTTAAGCATCCCCCTGACCAGGAAAAGAACCTCATGGGCGGCAAAATCCCTGCCCACCCATTGGGAAAAACCGTCAATAGTGGGCTTTACCAGGCCGAAATTGTGCAGGGTCGGATAAGTGGTGATGGCTAAATTGGAAGATATGACTATCTTAAGGAGCATGGGATTCTCCGAATCCCCATAGATCTTACCCACCATTTTCGCGCACTTATCCAAAAGCATGGCCACATCCTTCCTGATCGGTTTAGGCTCTATTTCCGACGCGAGCTTTGAGTCGATGACAAAACCGGGCAAAATCGGAAAGCCCAATTCGGCAAATTCATTGGCCTGCCGGCCCCGTATACCTAAAAGTTCGGGATCCACCTTTTTGGGGATTACCTCGTTCTGGCTGAAAAAATGAATTCTATTATCCATATTGATTTTCCTTTAGAATAACCTAAGTACCGAGCTGATTGGGCCGCGAAGAAAGGCTTCAAACTGATGGCTCGCTCCCTGGGCTAAATAACGCTGCAACTTTGCCACGTCCTTGATATCAATTCCCGCCACGGCAAATTCAATGGCACTCCCGTGCTTTACCTTGCCCCATTTGAAAAGGGAGTTGATATCCAGAATACGTTCCCCCTCGTAGTAGATATAAACCTGGAGTTCAGGATGTTTAGCATTATAGCTGTTTATAATGCGTTTCCAAGCCTCGACATTTCCGTTGTGGAAAAGCTCGTTCTGTACCACCACCGCATAGCGGGGGGTCATTTTTACCGATCCGGCGGGTACAACCGCCGGGGGAGCGCCGGCGGTAACCACAGGGGGGGCAACGCGGTGGGCTTCTTTTACCGGATGGACGGCGGAAACGGCCCGTCCTTTTCCGGCGGACTTAGCCCTTGCCTCCGCTTTGGGCGCCCTGGGGGGGGCCGGGGCCTTGGCTTTTTTCGGAGCCCTTGCCTTAAAATTACCCTTGAGGAAAGCCGGAGGAGCCTTGACCTTGGCCCCCTCAAAGAGGCTTACCGCCAGTTCCGCCGATTTTTGACACATATCATCCGCCGGAGCTTTTCCCTTCCCGGCATAGACAACCAGAAGTTCCCGTTTACGCAGAGAACCGAAACCGGCCAATCCTTCGGGGTTTTTGGGATTTGCTATCAACAAGCCCAATTCAGGGTGGTGGTAAGATACCACCAGGTCAACAGCGTTCCACTTTTCAAATTCCTTTGCCAGGGAAACGGCGTCGGCCGCCGTCGATCTTAGATTGGCGGAAACGGTTTTATACTTCAGCTTATCCACCAGGAGTATATTCAGGATGGGCCCCACCCTGTCCCCGGAAAGGTCCTCATCCCCCAGCTCAGAGAGCAGATCCGCAACATTATTGGTTTCCGATTCTTCTATAACCTCAATTGCTTTTTTTACATACCGTACAACGGAATTAAAACCGGCTCTGGTCGCAAGGGCCTCCAGATTTGCCGTTTCGTTCGCCATAAATCACACCTCCCTAGAAAAAACGCCCCCAAAAACGGGGGCGTATTGGGTTTAAAAATAACCAACGGTCTTTTTTAGAATTCCCATTTCAAAAAACCGGCGGGCCCCTTAAATCTCCTTCATTGAAGATCCGCGGGCTTTCCTGCTGCGGGGTTTCGCCCCGTCGGCGGTTTTCCGGCTCCGCTTGGGAGCCTCAATCGCCGGGGCCGCCGCTACGGCGCCGGAGTTCAGCATATCCAGATATGCCTGGCCGCTCGCCTGGGGGGGGGCGTTTCCCTCTTCAGAGGCGTCGGCAAAGGACTGGTTGATGTCTTCCCTTACGGTGGATCTGCGGCGGCTGAAGGACGCAAAGGCGGCGTCCTGGAAACCCTGTGAAACACCATGAAGGAATTCGTTGAGTACATTGGCCATCGCGTCAAGGGTCGCCTTTTTCCGTTTAATCGAGGTGATATCCACGTCCAAAAGCAGACCGGGCTGAATGTGGTAGGGGTTGATCATGTAATCAAACTTATTGTACTCCCGCTCCAGGAAGGAAAGCCTGTCTTCCATCACACGGCGTTCAATGGGATATTGGTAATCGTACATGAGTTTCATCTTATTCCTCATGAAGATTATCCGCTTCCGGATTTGATCCTTCTCGTAGATATAGGTACGGTTCATCCGCTCAACTTCGGTTTCGGCGGGTTTGACAAAGGCAATTTCATCCCAAATCTTGGAAATATCCTCATACATGGGTTCGCCGTTCTTGGCCTTAATGGTCTTGCGTATCCGGTTTCTCTGTTTCGCGGCAAGATCATTGAAGTCCGTTACCTTGAACGAGGGCTTGGCCCCTTCATAGATAACTTCGAGAACGTCCCAAAGATGGGCCACCTCGTTTTCAAAGCTCTTCATCTGGACGTCGAAGGCCTTCCGCTCCTCAATGAGCTGGGCGTTATCATAGTACCGCATCTTAACCTGATAGCGTTCATCGGGAAGATTGGCCGTATCGGTATCTTCGTATTCCCGAATCAAAAGTTCCCGGGCGTTTTTGAGGTTTTCAATGTACTGATAACCCATCTTTGAGGTATCAAGGATCGAGGTAATCGAGTTAATCGCCGTATTAAAGCCCCTGGTACGGATATTCTCGATATCGACGATCTTCTTGAGGTTCTCACGGACATTGAGGGCGTCAAAGACTTCGGGGTCGATTTCCGCCCGGAGGTCGCTGATCCGTTCCATCAGGTGTTTAGCAACGACGCTATAACGCTTGGATTTGGGGTTTTCCACTTCGTCGTCGGTGTAGTTTTCAACCCTTCCCATCTTGGCAAAGATAATTTCGCTGTCCGAAGGTTCTTCCTGGCCCTGATCAATGCGCTGATCCTTGATCTTCTCGATTTCCCTGTCAATGGAATCCATGATGTGCTTGGACAAGAGGTCTTTGATAAGGTATTCCACTGTCGACTGATAGTGGAAAATCGGGCTGATAAGCTCGGCGTCCAGGATATTAACCGAAAGTTTTACGTCGGTAACGGTTTTAGGCTTGACGATGTTATCCTTAAAGGCGCATTTAACGATGGAATAGGCGTTTTCACCCCGGATAAAGGCGCCGGTATCGGTCTTTTGCCGCAGGAGGCTGTTGGTCAGGTTTTCAAGGTCATTGATACCCCGCTGGATATGGCCCTGGAGGTGACCGTACATATTGACCATGGATTTTTCAATCTCACCGGTATTAAACTTATCCGCGCCGCCCACGGCGTCCAGAAGATCGGCGATCTCCTTGGGGGTATACCGGGCAAGAACCTTTGTTTCTTCCTTGTCGATATAATTCCGGATCTTCTTAACCATTTCATCTTCAGTCGTTACCATGTAACGGTTGAACATGTTCTGGTAGTTCTGATTGAAGTAGTTATACAGCTTTTCCTTAACGCCGCCCATAACGTCCAGGCGTTCAAGAACATCCTTAGGCAGCTTGGAATTGATATGGTGGATAACCTTATTGGTTTCCTCTTCCAAGAGCTGGTTTACTTCATTCTGCTGATCCCGGTATTCCTGGGCCAGCGAATTCCGTGAACCGACGGCGCTGGGTTTTTCCGGATGAAATACATTTGGACTTTTGGGCAGATCGATAGCACCCATAATTTTTTTCTCCTTAAAAATAATTTTTACGGCTTTTCCAACCCATTTCCTGGAATTTGAAAAGCCCTGAGATCTTCTTCAATGTTCATTATACCACCGTTTTAAAAAAAAAGTAAAGCCATTTTAAGATTTTTTGCGATTTTTTCGTATACAAAGCCGAAAAATATGGTAATATAAAGACATGAGCGTAGAAAATAAGAAAAAAGCGCGGATCATGGGCCTGGTATTGGTCCTGTTTTCCGTCCCGGCCCTCTGGGGGGAAGACAGCCGGACCATTCCCATTGACGTCCATATTATTGTAGACAGTTCTTCCGCCATGGAAAATAAAAAAACCGAAGCCGCGGCCTGGCTCTGCGATACCGTCGTTGACGTCATACTGATAGACGGGGACAGGGTCAGCCTTTGGACGGCGGGAACCAAGCCGGAACTTATTTATTCCGGTATGGTAAGCGGCGGGGAAAAGGACGAGATAAAAACCCGGATACGGGGGATAGAATTCGGCGGGGATAGCGCCGATTACCGCGGCGCTCTGAACCAGGCCCGTTCCCAATCCCAGCCGGGGAGGATAAGTTATGCCCTGCTGGTAAGCGGCTCAACCGCGAAGGACCCCCCTTCCAGAGAGGCGGAATCGGCGGGGCTGCTGCTCTATTCCCGGGTGGATAACTACAGCGGCTGGCGGGTACTTACCGTCGGTTTGAACATTGCCAATCAAGTCCGCGAATCGGCAGCGGCGTATATGAAAAGCAGATGACCAAAAGAAACTTTATGGTAATTACCATACTCGTTTTTACCCTTACCGCGGCGGGCATAGGGGCGCTGATCCTCCTTCCCAACGACATTTTTTCCCCCGAAACCAGGGAAACCCACCAGACCAAGGTGGTCATTCCCCGCGCCATGGGCGGCGGGGCCAGTCCGGGCGAAGGGCGGGACGGCCAAAATTCGGAGGCAAACGTCTCGATGATCGATTTTAAGGAAGGGGAATCGGTCATTTCCGTCCTGAACAGGGATTTTGACGGCGACGCCGGAGATGAACAGATCATCGCCTACCGTAACCAGCGGGAAGTGGATACGCCGGTTTTTATCACCTATGTGGACTTTGACGTTAACGACGGCCAAAACAAACGGATTTGGACGGCCCCGACCGCCGCCACAAGACCGGGTACCCTGATTCTTTACAGCGAGGATCTTATCGGCGACGGCGGGGTCTGCGTACTTGCGGCGGGTATGAACGGCTCCGGGGAGCAGACCCTGACGGTTTTTAGAAAAAACGGGTTCCCCGAACCGGAACTGAACGGCGAGCCCTTTAGTAAAATCGCCGAATTTATCATTGAAGGTTCCATCACCGTCCAGGAACGGAACTACCGGAACCAGGGGGAGGGAAAGAGCCTTTCCATAGCTACCTACGGCAGGGATTACGATTCGGAGAACCTGCTGGACCAAATCGAGGTAACCTATACCTATAACCGGGTAAACGGGCTGTACGAACAGGCCGGGGCGGTGAAAATTCCCGGCAGCCAGATTGAACAGCGCCGCCTGCAGGAACTGCTGAGCGGCGAACCGGGACAATTCGAGGAATTTATCACCGGCCTTTGGTATCTGGTTTCCGATTCAAAATCCCAATATGTGTATTTTAACACCGAAAACCGGGAAATGATCTTCTACAGCAACGATTCGGAGGAAGTGTTCAGCTGGCAGGATGCCAACCCCACCCGGTACGGCCTTCATATCATCGGAAAAAACAACTCCCTCACCAAACTCAGGAGGACCGTTAATATAGAACTCCAGTCCCTGGAGAGCATAAGACTGAGGGTCTTCCAGGATATATACCTCCGCAGCGGTCCCGGTACGGTCTGGGACGGTTCCTACCAGCGGGTCAAATCAGCCTCCCGCCCCGAGACGGTGCGGAACGTTCCTCCCCACCAGGCGGGGGTCTACAAGGGGGCGGAGGGGCAGATTTCGCTTTACCGCGACGGTTCCTATGAGATGGTTTCCGGAGAGGGGATCTCCGCGAATATTGAACGGGGCAAATACGTTTTCTTTAATATGGAGAACCAGGAGATACTGGAACTCAGGCCCGAAATACCCCAGGAGGGTAAAGATCCGGTAAAACCGAGGCGGGAAACTTTTAAGGTAAACCGTATTGAAAACGACGGCGAAGAAACCCTTACCTTGATCCAAGTGCAGATGGGTACCAGGGGTATACAGGAACTCCATGAGGCGCCGGTTTCCCTGGTGAAAACCGCGGACCTTCAAGCCCGTTAAAAAACCGGAAAGGCCTCAAATCCAGCGTTTTTTAGAAGCAGTATGGTCCTGTTATAATCTTCGCCGGGCCGTACTCCCACCGCCCAATAGGAATTTCCGTTAAGGGTCCTCACCGTTATGACCGGCGTAAAACCGGCGGCCCCCATTTTTTCCGCCAGGGTTTTCGCGTTTTCCTCTCTGCTGAAGATCCCCGTTTGGAGTATCGGGGGGGGGCCTTCCGGGGGACGGCCCTCTAAAGGAACGGGGGCCCCGGCGGAAAGCCGGGTTTCCTCCTCCCGGTCCGCGGGCGGAACGGCGGCGGCGCCCGATACGGGGGGCTCCGCCCCCATAAAAAGCCACAGCGCCGTGGGGGAAGCGCTCACCGAAGGGTCCGGCGACGACGTTCCCGCGGCGATAAGCGCCTCCGGGCTCTGGGGGTATTCATCAATAAGCCTTTTACGCCAAAGCCGATCCCCCTCTATCTTCAAAAGACTGTAATAAATACGGGGTTTTATATCTCCATAGGCGGGATCGGCTAAAAGGGAGCGGAGTATATCCGTCCTCCCCGATTTAAGGGCCTCGATCTGGGCGCTTAAAAACCGGGCCTTTTTCGCCCCGGGGCCTTTCCTCTCCGACAGGGCCCGGGCAATCGCCCCGGCGCGGCCGAATTCCCCAAGCGCAGCGAAACAGGACGCGCTCCGCAGCAGCGTATTGTCTAAAAACAGTACTTTATCCTCCGGAGACAGTGTTTTATTGTCCAAAAACACAGCGCCGTCCCTGGACAAGATACCCTCCGGACCGGCAAGGACCCGGACAGCCTCGTACCAGGCCCCGGCGGCCCCTTCCATATCCCCTGAAAGTTCAAGCAGCCGGGCCAGGGACAGGAGGGCCCCGCCCCGCTCCTCCGGGGGAAGGGCCGTAGCGGCGAGTTTTTTTTCAATCCCCTGAATCCTCGTGTCCAGCGTATCCGCCCCCTGGGAAAAGGCGGGCAGGACGGCGAGAAAAACAAGGGCCGCCGGAAGCAGCCTAATCAATGCCGTAGGGGCCGTCATTCCCCCGGGGCAGGGTATCCTCCCGGCCGGAATCGCCGCCCGATCCCCCCCCGGCGTAACGTCCGCCCCGGGGCCTTGCCGGCTTTTTGTCCTTACCCCCTATGGCTTTGAAAAGAAAGAAAATCAGGGACAAGAACATACCCAGCATGAAGGAGGCGAAAACGGTGAGGTAAATGGGGACATCGGGAAATTTGGCAAAACCAAAGGAGATATCGCAGCGATTATCCAGGTTGAAGCCGATAAAAACCAAAAGCAGGGTAAGAATTACAATCAAACCGATAAGACGCGTGGGCATAGTGAAACTCCTCATTCAAGCGGCTTTGCCCGGAAGGTATTCCCCCTAAGGGAAAGAAGCTTAACCTGAGCAAAAGCGCCTATCATATCCGCCGTACCGGGCAGGACCGCCATTTCATCCCTTTCGGTACGGGATACTAATTCATCGGCATTTTTCCGGGAAATCCCCTCTATAAGGACCTTTTCGGTTCCGCCGATCCGTTCCTGTAATAATTGTAACGTGTGAAGTTTCTGTAACGCAATAACCTTTGCAAGCCTTTTTCGCTTTACCCCCTCGTCCACCCTGCCGGGAAGGGAAAAGGCCGCCGTTCCCTCCCTGGGGTTATAGTGGTACGTATAGGCATAGAGGAATTTAACCCGCTCCATAAGATCCAGGGTCAGATCCAGATCCTCCCCGGTTTCCCCGGGAAAACCGACCAGTATATCCGTAGAAAGGCTTAGATCCGGCATGGCCTCTTTGAGGGCCTTTGTCAACGCAAGAAAGGATTCCCTGGTATAGCGGCGGTTCATCCCCTCAAGGATACGGTTTGAACCGTGCTGGACCGGCAGATGGAGGTGGCGGCAGAAACAGGGATTTTCCGCCATGACCCTGATGGTTTCCTCCGAAAAATCCCCCGGATTGGCGGAGAGAAAACGGACCCGCTCGATGGGGGTATCCTTTATCGCACGGGCCACATGGGAGAGGAGCCGGGGGAAATCCCAGTCCCCGCCGGAGACTTCCCCCCGGGGGGCCCGGCGGTAGGAATTGACGTTCTGACCCAGCAGGGTGATCTCCCTCACCCCCCTTTCGGCAAGGAGCCTTATTTCGGACATGAGGCTTTCAGGATCCCGGGACACTTCCCTCCCCCGGACATAAGGAACGATACAGTAGGAGCAGAAGTTATTACAGCCGTGCATGATGGGAACAAAACTCCGGAAGGCCCCCTCTTCCAGATGGGAGGGGGAGAAGGAAAAAACCCCTTCCTCAAAGGAGGAACCGTCGAAGAGGAGGCCCCCTTCAAGGGCCTCGAGGAGTAAGGGAAAGAGGGAGCGGGCGGCGGTACCCATCACATAATCCACCGCGGGAAAATCAGAGCGCAGGGCCCTTCCCAAACGCTGGGCCATGCAGCCCGCCACCACCAGGGTAAAGGGC
>JAISRD010000076.1 GCA_031273835.1 Treponema sp.
GCGCTGCACGCCCTTCTTCGGAAGGGGCTTATTCTGGTGGACGGCAGGGCCGCCGCCCCCGGGTTCCGGGTCAAGGCCGGGGCCCTTATTACGGCCCCGGCTTATACCGCCGCCGAGGGAGGCCCCCCTCCCCCCGCGGCGGCCCCCGGCGGAGGGCTGGCCGGCGGCTCCGCCTTCGATCAGACCGATGGCTTTGCCATTAATCGGATCATACTCTGGGAGGACCCGGCTCTGCTGGCCCTCAACAAGCCCGCAGGCCTTGCGGTTCACCCGTCTCACCGTTCATCTTATCATCCCTCCGGCGCTTCCCGTGATAACGGGGATTCCCTTGAAGGCCGGGTACGCTCCTACCTGGCGGATAAGACGGCCCCCTCGCTTTCGTTCAGGCCCGGCCCCCTCCACAGGCTCGATAAACCCACCAGCGGGATCATCCTGTTTTCAAAGAGCCTGGCCGGGGCGCAGCTTTACAGCCGCCTTTTCAGGGAGGGAAAACTCCGCAAAACCTATCTTGCCCTGCTGGAGGGTAAGCTGGAGGGGCCGGCGCTGTGGGAGGAAGCTCTGGTCCGGGACGGGACCGCGGGAAAAACAAGGGCCCTCCCGGAGGGAACCGGGGAGGGGGGGCAAAAGCGGGCCCTGACCGGGGCGGCGCCCCTGGCCTATTCCCCCCAAAGGGGGCTTACCCTGGCCCTTATAAGAACCGGGACGGGCCGTACCCACCAGATACGCGCCCAGGCCTCTTACCACGGCCATCCCCTCTGGGGCGACGTAAAATACGGCGGCGAAAAACGGGGGGGCTTTTTTCTCCACGCCCTTTCCCTGGAATTTCCCCCAGGCCCCCCGGCGGATCAGGGCGGGCTTCCCCCGGTCCTGAGCGCCCCCCTGCCCGCCGCCTATAAAAAAGAGATCGGGGCGCTGTTTGCCCCGAAAAGCGTCGGCATAGCCGAAAACAGCGGTATACCCGGATTTCCACAGTCCGCCCTGTTAAAATACGGCGAACAATTGAAGCGTATCGAAGGGCGCCCGTTATGATCCGGCGTTTTCTCTTTTTCCTGCGGAGGATAAAAACCTATGCCCTTATCGGGGAAAGCGGAACCGGCAAGAGTTTCCGGGCAAAGCTGGTGGCCCAGAAGTACGGCATCAACTTTATCATAGATGACGGGCTGCTCATTAAGGATAACCGTATTCTGGCGGGCCATTCGGCAAAGAAAGAAAAAACCTTCATGACGGCGGTAAGGGCCGCGCTGTTTGACGACAAGGAGCGGCGCGACGAGGTGGCCAGGAAGCTCCGGGGCGAAAAAATCAAGAAAATCCTGGTGCTGGGGACCTCCGAAAAAATGGTGAATAAGATCGCCGCCAGGCTTCAGCTCCCCCCCCCCGCCAGAATCATACGCATTGAGGACATAGCCTCCCAGGAAGAGATCGAGCGGGCCATCAGGACCAGAAAAATCGAAGGAAAGCACGTTATCCCGGTTCCGTCCATCGAAATAAAACGGAACTATCCCAATATCTTTTACGACGCCATCAAAATATTCAAACGGGGCCCCTTAAGGAACGCGCCCCTGGGGCCCACCCCCAAGGTTCATGAAAAATCCGTGGTCAGGCCCGAATATTCAAAACGGGGCAAGGTGATTATCTCCGAATCCGCCCTTTCCCAAATGGTGATCCACTGCGTGGACGAGTACAGCCAAAACATACGGATCAAAAAAATCGTCGTAAAGGATGATGAAGCGGGATACCGCCTGGTGATCACCATTGACGTGTCCTACGGCATACAGCTGGGGGGCAATATTCACGAACTACAGCGGTACATTATCGATAATATTGAACGGTATACCGGCATACTTATTGAAGAGGTAAACATTATCATTGACAAAATAATACAGGATCATAACTAAGGCCCTATTTGAGCTTGTCGATCAAAGCCTCCGCCCTGGCCTTGTACTGAGCCGGCGAAGCGTCCGCCGCGTCCCTGAGGTACTGCCGGGCCTCCGCTTTTTTGCCCGCCGCGGCGGCGTTTACGCCCCTGGCGTATTGAACCAGGGCCCTGCCGGCGCCGAGCCCCAGGGCCGCCTGATAGTACCTTTCCGCCCTGTCGTAGGCTTTCAGCTCATAGCTCACCAATCCCAGGAAGTAGTGGGGCACATAGCTGTCTTTCTTCAGTTCCAGGGCTTCCTTAAAGCTGCTTTCCGCGGCGTTGAAGTTCTTTTCCGTATAGGCCTTTTGCCCCGCGTTCACAAGCTCGTTAAAACTCTTTTTGGAAGCAATATACCCGGAGACCGCTTTATTCAGGGCGACCATATCGTTGAAGAGGCCTATACGGTAGCGGGCCATATCGGAATTTACCTCCGCCGATTCATCCGGGGAAAGGACCATAAGCGCGTCGGTGAAAATTCTAAAATTATCCCTGTTCCCCGAAAGGAAAAAGGATACCAGAATCCAGGAAGCGGCCTGAAAATTCGCGGGGATTCCGTTTTTATCGGCCAACAAAACCGCCTCAGCCCCGGGGAGGCTTGCGTTGAGTTTTTTCACCGTATCAAGCCAGGCAAGGTTTTCCTCATAATCCAAAACTCCCCTTTCGGCGTTAAATTTCAGGCCGTTAAAATACACCGCCGCCCCTTCGCGTATCCAGGAGGGGGGATTGGCGATAAAGGCCCGGAGGAACTGAACAAAGGCCTGGTGAGCAAAGACCCGCTCTTCGTTTCCCCGGTTTATCACCAATTCCCGGTTTTCCGGCGTACTGTAATGGAGGTATACCGCGCCGTCCCTGGTGCTTCCCAGCCTGGAACCGACATACTCGTCATAAGCGGCCTTATCGGTAAAGAGCCTTACCTTAAGGTTTTCCCGGCGCAGGGAGGGATCGAAATGGAACAGCCCGTTATAGGCCTCAAAGCGCAGATCCAGCTCTTTGCCGATCCGGACGGCGTCGGCATTACCCGCCGGGGCAAGGATCTCGTAGTATTGGGATTTTACGGAAACCCATTCCTGGGCGTTTATCAGGGAACCCAGGCACAGGGCGGCAAGCACTCCGCAGCTTATTTTCTTCATAGTTATCCTCTTACATTCCTCCTTAAGTTTATAAATAAACCGCTAAGGAGAACCGGCGGGGCTCCTGGCCCTGTGCCGTCTCCGGCGGGGGATTTCCTGGGGATTTTCCGCCGCCGCTGCGCGGGTACGAGTCCGCTTTCCCCTTTCCTGTTCACGGTCAAAAAAGCGGGCTTTCTTTAACTCAATCTTGTGCTCGGCAAAAATAAGCCGTACCGCCAGGTCCAGTTCCGTCCGGGGAGGGTTCATGGGCAGCACAAAATGGCGGGCGGAAAAGAAAACGGTCTTGTATTCCTCCCAGCCGCCCTTTTGCAGTTCATCCCAGGACAGCTCCGCGTCGAGCCAGGGCCGGATCAGGGCGGCGAGGGCGCCGCCGGGCTTTTCCTCCCCCGGGGTTTCACCAAAACCCCGGAGGTAAGTTTCCCGGTAGGCGGGATCTTTCATCCGCGACGCGGCCCCGGGCTGGAGGTAGTCGTAAAGCCCAGCGGCCTCAAGGTTTGCCACAATCGCCCCCGCATGGGGTGAATGGATAATTTTGAAGAGCTCCTCGGTCAGCCGGGAGGGGGAAACCGACGCAAGCAGGGCGGATTCTTTTTTGATCCGCCGTTTGACAAGCCAGGGTATGGCAAAACCCGTAATGGCCGCGTATTTTAAGGCCCGGATCATCCGTACCGGATCATCCTTAAAGATCAATTCCGGGGGTATGATGGGCCTGATCCGCTTTTCCCTGATATCCTTCATCCCCTCCACATAATCGACCACCACCTGTTTTTCGGGGTCGTAGAACAGGGCGTTGAGGGAAAAATCCCTGCGGAGTACGTCTTCCTCGATGGTTCCGTAGGTATTGCTGGTATGGCCGTCCTTAAGGGAACGGAAGGTGGAAACCTCAAATATCTTGGGGCCGAAGTATACATGAACCAGCCTGAAGCGCCGGCCTATGATGCGGGAATTGCGGAATACCTTTCTGATCCGCGTCGGCGTCGCCTGGGTAACAATGTCAAAATCCTTAGGTTTTTTACCCAGCATAAGATCCCGGACGGCCCCTCCTACGATGTAGGTTTCAAACCCCCCCGAGCGCAGCCGGGAACATATAAAAACGGCGTCCCTGTCCACATCGGCAAAGTTAATCCGGTGTTCATCCTGGGTATAAACATCGGCTTTCTTTATGAGTTTTCCGTTCTGTTCCTTTCCGTAGCGGATCCGCAAAAAATCCTCGCTTAATTGTATTTTCTTCTGAATTTCAGGCTCTACAAGCGCTGCTCCAGCCACTTGAGCAGGGCGCCGGTAACCTCATTTTTATTGGTTTCGTTCAAGGTTTCGTGCCGCGCGTCGGGATAAATGACAAACTGCAGATCCTCTATCCCGTTGGTACGGTATGCGTTAACCAGCTTCGTGGGACTCGCCCCCATTTCACCCACCGGATCGGCGCTGCCGCAAAATACATAAACCCTCAAATCCGCGGGTATCTTTTTCATGGCCCCGGCACGGTGAACGGCCTTTAAGCCGCCTATCATGTCCCGGTAAAAACCCGCCGAACAAAGCTGCCCGCAGAGGGGGTCGGCGATGTACCTGTCCACTTCGTTTTCATCCCTGGAAAGCCAGTCAAAGGGGGTACGGTTCGGCGCAAAGGGTTTATTGTACGATCCGTCGGCCAGGGCATGGGCCAGTTTTGAACCCCGCCTGCAGCCCTTGAGGGCGGCCAGGATCTTCAAAAAAAGGGCGCCGAAGGCGATATGGGCCCCTCCGGGCCCCCTGGTACCGGAGAGTATACAGCCCCGCAGGGAGGGCCCCCCGGAAATAAAGGACTCGATATAGCCCTGAACAAGGAAGGAACCCCAGGAATGGCCCATAAGAAAGAGGGGGGTTGAGGAAGGGCTGCCGTCTATGCCGCAGCTTTGGGCAATATGCCTGTTCAAAACCCCTATATCCGCGACAACCCGGAAAAAACCGTTACTGTCGCCGGTATGGCCAAGGAGGCCCCCCCTGCCGGGATCGTTTACCGACGGATCCGCGGTCCTGCCGTGCCCCCGCTGATCGGCGGCCCACAGTTCAAAGCCCCTTTCAGTTAAGGCTTCCGCCAAAGCCCTGTACCGGAGGGAATGTTCCGCCATGCCGTGTACCAGATGAACAATCCCCTTAGGCGCCGCCGGGGCTTCTTCGGGGCCGGCGCCGGGCCTGGCGGAAACCTGCCAGCGCCTCACAAAGAGGCCGGTCCCGTCATCAGAATAAACCCATTGGGACGTTTCAATCATGGGCCTATTATGCTATAGTTCATAGTATATGGCAATAGGCGATGTTTTTTCCGCCTCCGTGGAGGGGCTCAGCCTTGGAGGCCGGGGCCTTTTGCGGCTGGGGGGCCGGAGTATCTTCATGCCCTTTACCGCCCCGGGGGACAGGGTAACGGGAAAAATCACCCGGGAAAAAAAGAACTGGGCCGAAGCGGAATTGACGGAACTGAACGAGGGGTCCCCCCTAAGGACAAAGCCCCTTTGCCCCCTCTGGGGAAAATGCGGCGGCTGTTCCCTTCAGCATCTTTCCTACGAAGCCCAGCTTGAGGCCAAGAAAACCATGCTTTTAGACACCCTTAAACATATAGGCGGATTTAACGGCCCGGAGGCCGGGGGCCTCCCGGAACTTAAGGTAACGGGTTCCAGGCCCTGGGAATACCGGAACAGGGTGAGTTTCCACACGATCCGGGCAAACAGGGGGCCCCGGGCGGGCTTTAAGGCCCGCAAAAGTTCCGGGATCGTCCCCGTAGGGGACTGTCCGGTATGCGATCCGGCCATACGTTCCCTGCTGAAAACGGAAAGCCTTGTTCCGCCTCCGAACAGCGACCGCTTTACGATCTTTGCCCGGGATCCGGTGATCCTCGGCAACGGCGTATCCCGGGGGGAGATCAAACTGCTGGACAGGACCATCACGGTGGAGGCGGAGCGTTTTTTTCAGAGCAATACGGAACTGTTGGAACAATGCGCCGGGGAACTGCGGAGCGCGGCGGCCCAGGCCGTTCAACGCGCCGAGCCCGGAGGGCCGTCCGGCAGGCAGGCCGGGGAGGGGCCGCTTATGGCGGACCTGTACGCCGGTATCGGGACCTTTTCGATCCTTTTGGGGGATCTTTTTTCCGGCATAGATCTGGTGGAGGAAAATCCCGCCGCCCTGGAACTGGCCCGGCATAATCTCCGTTCTTACAGGAGCCGCTTTTTTCCCCAGACCGCTGAAAAATGGGCCCGCCGGGCCCAAGGGGGCTACGCTTTTATCCTGGTGGACCCTCCCCGGCAGGGACTTTCCCCTTCCCTGGCGGCTTGGCTTGTATCAAAGGGAGCGCCGGTCCTGGCCTGCCTTTCCTGCGAGCCCTCGTCCTTTGCCAGGGACTGCCGGCTGCTCCGGGAAGCCTATACCATGGAGACTCTCCATCTCTACGACTTTTACCCCCAAACCGCCCATATCGAAAGTCTGGCGGTCTTTAAGCGGAAAGAAAATGCCCCATAGGCCGCTTTTACTCTGCCTGTTCTGCGGGGCGGGGCTCCTGCTGTACGGGGCCTCCGGGAAGGGGGATTTTTCCCCGGAAGAGGGGGAACAAAAGGCGCTATGGCGGCAGGCCCTGGGGGGCTACATTACCGGGGTGCCCACCATACAGGCGGGCTCGGTGGTGGCCGTACTGGACGGGGGCCAGCTTAAGGCCTATACGCTGGAGGGAAAATTCCTCTGGGAATACTATACCCGTTCCAAGCTGGCCCCCTACGTGAACCGTTCAAGGGAGGGAACCTGCTATGTTTCCACGGCGGACGGGACCCTCGTTGCCGTTAACCGGGCGGGACGGGAACTGTGGCGCATCAAGACCGGGCCCTTAAGCTCCCCGGTTCTTTCGGGCTGGGACGGAAGGATCTTTGTCCCCGCGGGAAAAAGGCTCTTCTGTTACACCGCTTCGGGTTTCCAGTTGTGGAGCAGGGAACTGGAATACGGGCCCGCCCTGGGCCCCCTGATGGACAAACGGGGCGGCATGACGGCGGTTCTGGAAAACGGCGATCTTCTGGAAATAAGCCCCTTCGGTGAAATCAAAACAAAGGCCCTGGGGGAAATTCCCGCCGCCATCGTTCCCGCCGAGGGGGGTACTCTGGTGTGCTTCAAAAACGGCGGACTCCGGTTTATCGGGAGAGGGGGGGCGGAAAAACGGCTTCCGAACCTGCGGGGAAAAGGGGTCAGCGCCGCGGGCGGCGTCAGCCGGGGAAACAGGGCGGTTCTGATCCTCAACAACGGAAAGGTGGTCCAGATCTCCCTGCCCGAGGGCAGGACGGTCTGGACCGGGGAAAGCCACATGACGGAGGTCTCAGGGGAAGTTTCCGTTGTTTACGACGGGGAGGGAATTTACGTCCTTTCCCCCTCGGGGGCCTCGGGGTTTACCGAAAAGGGAAAAAGGCTCTGGGTCTTGAGGATAAACGGCTCCGATTCCATTCCCGTCCTGAGCGGGGGCATACTCTTTTCCGGGGGCAGGGACTGGATACTCTATGCGTACCAGGTGGAAAACCGCCCCGCCGCCGAAAACCGCTCCCTCTACGGCCCCGCCCCGGAGGGCAGTTACGGCCTGGGGAATCCCCCGGCCCGTTCCGTAATCGAGTATACCTTCCTTTTTGATGAAGCTGAAATACGCCTGGGGGCTATCGCGGAAAAGATACGGACCGGAAGCATAGGGGAGGATGAGGGGGCCCATACGGCCTATCTTATGGAAATAGCCGGGAGCTCCCTGAACCCCCGGACCCCGGTGGTCCGCCCCCCGGTCCACGTAAAACAGCGTTCCGAGGCGGCGGGACTTCTGGGCTTTATCGGCTCCCGGGAAACCATACCCTTCCTGACCGCCGTTTTTTCAGGCGATCCCGACCCCGCGGTAAAGGCCGCCGCCGCGGAAGCCATAGGCCGTATCGGGGTTGACCCCGCCGGGACGGCCCTGGAGGCCTTTGCCCAATCCGCCGCCGCAGGGGACGAGCAGGTCCTCATCGCCGCCGCCGCCGCCACAGGCGCCCTCTGCCGCTTTTCGGGCCCCCCCTTAAGCGACAGCGGGATACGGTTCCTGCTCAGCCTGGGGAGGGATTTTATGCCCACCAGGGTGCGGACCCAGGTTAAACGGGAACTGGACTCGCTGCGCTAGCCTTCAAAAAAACCTATTGGTAAAGTATTAATTTTGTGCTATATTTTATATAGTGGTGGGGATTAACTTTTGCTCTCGTATAAAAAGGAAGTGGCAATGAAGAAGTTTGGAAAGATTTTTCTGGTTATAGGCGTTGTTTTCACGATAGTTACCGGCTGTGTCGGTCCCTTCGGGTCGATAATGCCCAATATGGCCGTCGCTTCGACCTCCGGGGAAGAGCTGATCATCTACAATATGAGTAAGTCGACCAACGTCCTCAGCGCCGACTTTAACCAGGACGGCAGCCTGTTTCAGCTTATTCCGGGCCCCAGTATACTGACCCGGAGGTCGATAAAACTGCCCAGGGGCCCCTACAGCGCGGTCCTCTATTACAATAACGCGGCGGGCATCATGGAGGCGACCCCCACAAA
>JAISRD010000096.1 GCA_031273835.1 Treponema sp.
GGTGCCGGAGAAACCGGTATCGGGCAAAGCAGGAGCAACATAAGGAACTCACCGCCAAACTGCGGGGGTACTACGCATACTATGGAGTAACCCAAAACTACGGCAGCATAGAACAATTCTACACCCAGGTCAAACGGATATGGTTCAAGTGGCTCAACCGGAGGTCCGCCAAGAGGTGCCAAGACTGGTCCCGATTTGGTGAATACCTTCGGAACTTTCCCTTGCCGGTCCCGAGGATTGTACACGTACTGAGCTAAGCGAATCTTTTTCTTGAGGAACCGGATGCCTTAATTGGGCACGTCCGGGTCTGTGGGGGCTCCGGGTGGGTAACTGCCCGGTTCTACCCGGCAAAATTGGGCCCGTCCCCCAGAGGCTCCTAGGGCAACGCTGATTAACTTGACGCTAATCAGCATTGCCCTACTGTTTTTCTCGTTTTCCTGCGGAAAACTGCGAAAAACCACATTAAAGCATGCACTGATTTATTCTCGATTGAATAAATCAGTGCTTCCCTAGGGCTTCGGCTTCGGGGGAAATTTGGGGGAAATCCGGGCCGAAAGCACCAGCTCAAAGCCCGCTTCGGTATCCCCTCCGGTGCGGACCACCTTGACGGCGGGCATCAGGGCGACGCTGAGCCAGTCCCTGGGCGTCCAGGTCCCTTCAAATTTGACAAGGTAGGTCAGGGCCGGCTGTCCCGACGGGGTCAGCGCCGTGGCTTCACCGTTACTCGAAGGATAGTAGCCCCGGTTGGGCCGGTCAAACACATCGGTGGAGGCGTTTTCGCCCTGGGCAAGGAACAGGAATGATCCCGCCGCCGACCACCGGCGCGTTCGGTACCCCGTCCAGACGGTGAGGGCGACGGAATCGGGGCCGAAGGGGCTGCCGGTCCATTCGCGGATCGGGTCCTCCCGGCGGGTGCTTACCTCCAGTGATTCCCGGTAGAAGGACCAGTTCTTGTGGGCCAGGATGTACATGTAGGGATAGGTGTAGACCCCCTCGACGCCGAAGTTCCAATATCCCCCCGCCGATGCGGGGAGGAAGGATTCGTAGCCGGCCTGAAAGGCGAGGCCGTCGGGGACGGTGGAGGAGGCACTACGCTCGCTCCCTATCTCAAGCTGATTCATGGCCACCAGTCCATAGAAGCGGCCGTGCCGCCAGGGCCGGAAATCCAGGCCGATGCCCAGCAGTGAACCGATGCGGGAATTGGTGGGGTGGCTCTTGATATACGCGTCGTTATCGTCGGCGATCTGTTCGTTGTAATCCGCGTAGCTCTTCCAGGCGGTAAAACTGTGGTAGATCATGGCGGGGTTAAGGAAACGTATCTCGAAAGGGGCGTTGACCATGACCCCCTCGACCAGGGCAAGGGAAAGGCGCCGGGCTATGTTGATCTGCAGATGGTGGAGGTACAGGTACTTCGTCACCTCCAGTTCCATCACGTCGGCGGAATACTTGATGTAGGGCGAATAGAATTCCAGACTGGCATAGCTGACCCCCCGCATGTTATCGGACAGGATAACGCTGCCGGTCTCGCTCCTGCCAAAGGCATCGTCCCCGATGCCCAGCCTGAAGTTGATCCCCATGGTCTGTCTGATGGGAAACCCCGCGCTCAGGTAGGCCCGTTTGGGGATGTTGGTATCGATATTCTGCACGTCGTCCATGAATTTGTCGAAGGGAAAATTGGTATAATTGTCGTGGGCTTCGCCCAGCATCCTGTTTTCCCCCAGGGAAATATCCGCCTGAAGGGTAACGTAGGAGGCCATGGAAAAGGAAACGGGCAGGGATAAAAAAGGCAGCCGGTCATTGGGGCCGTATACCCAGTCCAGGTCCTTGTTGCTCTTGGCGTACCCTTCTATCTGCAGGGCGGGATCAAAATCGACGGCCACGGGACCGAGTTTTCTCGAAAGGGCGACGGACCCTTCAAGCCAGGCGTACACCTCGTCGAGGAGCGCCTCACCGCTGGCCGAAAGGGGGCTGCCGTCAATTTCGGCGAGGATCAGCTCTACCTGGGCGACGGTGAGGGCGGAACCGTTGAGAAAGACCTTCTTCTGCTCCATGGAAAGGGCGGTCAGGGCGTCGTATATCCAGTCGCCGGGGTACACCAGCTTCTGGGCCGGCAGGGCGGACACCGGGCCGGAGGGCAGCGCCAAAACAAGCGACAACAGGGCTATCGTTTTTAACATCCGCTTCATCATACCGTCCTTACACCGCGCCGCTTCTCAGTTCCAGTCCGCCTGAAGGCGCTTCAGTTCCGCCGGCAGGAAACGGGCCGACAGGGCGATCTCAAAGCCGTGCCGCCGTTCCCCCTGTACAAAGGCGAAGTTGTCGATGATCTGGTAGCCGGGATGCGCCGAAAGAATAAGCCATTTTTTCAGCTCCCAGGTCCCCGACAGCCCTATCTGCCAGGTATAGGCGGCGGTTCCCGTGGGGCTGGTAAGGAGGGTGTCCTGGTAGGTCCCCCCCTGCCGCGCCGGATGATAGACGTAATTGTCAAAGACGGTGATCCGGCCCTTTCCGAAGGCGCCGGACCGGACCCCCTGGGCGAGAAAGGTAAGTGAACAAGACAGGGAAAGGCGGCCGGCCTCCCAGCCCGCCCAAAGCGCGGCGGCCGCCGAGTCGGGGCCGACGGGGGTTCCGGTCCAGTATTCGATGCCGCCGGTGTTGCCGCCCCTTGGTTTGTAGAAGGACCACCGCTCGTTTCGTGACACATAAAAGAAGGGGTAGGTATACAGCCCCTCGAGGCCGAAGAAGAGGCGGCCCGCCGCCAGGGGCAGGGAAAATTCCCCGCCGCCCTGAAAGGCGAAGGAGTCGGGCCGCCGGGCCGAAGGATCGCTGCTCCGTTCGCCGGGGGTCTGCAGTTCGTTCAGGGCCCAGATGCCGTAGATCCGGCCGTATCTGAAGAGCTGAAATTCCACCCTCATGCCGTAAAACGATCCTACCCGCGACTCGTCGTTGTCATAATCGGGTTCGTCGTTTTCCCGGTTGTAATCGTCATAGTCGTTCCAGGCGCCGAAACTGTGAAACACCATGAGGGGATTGAGGAAACGAAGCTCCAGGGGGGCGTTCACCAGAACGCCTTCGACGAAGGTAAAGGAGACTCGTTTGAAAAAACGGCCTTCGAGGTGGTGAAGATAAAGATACCGGTTCACCCCGAGCTGCATCACCCTGGCCGAATAGCTTAACACCGGGGAATACAGGGAGAGCATCGAATAGTTGAGATCCTTCATGTAATCCGACAGGATGACGCTTCCCAGACGGGTCCGTCCGATAAAATCCTCCCCGATGCCGATCCTGAACTCAAGCCCCGAGGACTTCGGCAGCGGCAGGCCCAGGCTGAGGTAGGCCCGGTGGGGAAGGGTAAAATTGTAGGTCTCCCCGTAGGGGAAATTCATATAATTATTCTCACGGTACACCGCGTCCCTGGTCTGATCGACGCCGGTGTCCATTTCCATGGTAATATAGGGGGAAAAGGAAAGGCTCACCGGCACCTCGAAGAAGGACCGCCTGCGGTAATTGCCGTACATAAAGTCCAGGTCCCGATTGGTTCTGAGGTACAGTTCCGGCTGTATCAGGGCGCCTACCTCAAAACGCAGCGATCCCGTGCCGAAGGACATGAATTCACGGGAATCCAGGTACTCCCTCAGTTTTTCGAAGGTCTGTTTTCCGCCGGGGGACAGCTTCTCCTCGTCAATCTCGCCCAGCATGGACCTGAAACGCCGCACCGTCAGGGGGGTGCCGGAAAGGAAAAGGACCCCCTGCTCCAGGGACAGGGCGGTCAGGGCGTCGTAGGGCCAATCGCCGGGATAGATGATTTTTTGATCGGGGTGGGAAAAAACAGCCCCCCCGCAGAGGAATAGCAGGAGAAAAAGCAGCGCTGTCCGACACATCTTCCTGTCCGTCATGGTTATCATACAATTTACCGGAAACAGGGGCGCATTTTCAGGGGCTTGCCCTTATTGCCTTTCGGTCACCGGTGGACTATTATGAAATACATTAGCAAGAAAGGTCAATGACCAACGCACAGGAGTTTGTATGAACAAAAAGAGGGCCGTTTTTGCCGGTCTGCTGGCTTTTGCATCCTGCCTTTTCCTCAGCGCCCAATCCCATGTTTCAGTACCGCTGCACAATGAAATCTATTATGTGCTGGAACAAGCGGAGATGAGGGGTTTCTGTGATCCCCTTCCCCAGATAAAACCCTATTCAAGAAAATTCATCCTTGAAACGGTGGAACATATCCTCGGTTCGGGAGGGGAAAAACTCAATACGACGGAACGGGAAATTCTTGAAAAGGCCCTGGACAATTTCCGCCGGGGGGAGAAGGGCATGGACTGGGAGCGGGGGAAATTCAGCTTTGAATACCGCAGCCCAAAACGGGACATCCTCTTTACGGGGGATATCGGCGTCGGCGCCCAGCTTGCCTTTTCCGGGGGGGTCTTTGCGGAAACCGGGGAGGCGGTCTGGGGCACCGACAACCTCATTTCCGCCTACCATGACGCCGACATAGGAGAGCATTTTTCCTACCGCTTCCATTTTCTCGGCCACCTGACCCGTGCGCCGAGGGAACAGATGGGAAACGACTACTGGACCTATTACGAGGGCTACGTCGATGACCCCGATTACCCCGACGCCATCAACCGGCAGATTCCCGCCTGGAGCCAGCCGGTGGCCTTCTTCCCCTACACCTACCGGAAGAGCTGGGACGGGTTTGTGGTACAGCCCAACGAGATCGGGGCCGACGGGCTGGGAAGCTGGCCCAATAATTTTGCCGTCGGACCCATGATGCTGGGGGAACTGTCCGGGGGGTTTCTGGACGACATGATCACCTGGCGTTTCGGCAGGATGCGCAGGGAATGGGGCGCCATCTCGGGGGGCCAGAGCCTTATCCTGAACGGCGCCGCCCATCCCTTTATGGGGATAGAGGCGAATTTTAATCCCACCTACTGGTTCGGTTTTTCAGCCGTCACGGGGGTACTGGAGTATTTCAACAGGGACGGGCTCAAAAAATCCTCCAGGACCTTTCAGAACGCCTTTTCCGCGGAAATGGTGGAATTCAACGTCAAGAACCGTTTCCATATCGATCTGGGAAGCACCGCCGTATGGTCAAAACGCTTTGAACTGGGGTATATTTTCCCGCCGAACAACAACTTTCTCTATCAGGACAGCGTCGGTGATTTTGACAACATGGGCTTCTTCCTTAACCTGCGGGGCCAGCAGCCGGGCCTCGGCAAGGTCTGGTTTTCGTTCTTCGCCGACGATATCGATCCCTCGTTAAGCCTGCTAAAAAGGTTTGCCGAGCTGGACCGCCAGACCTTTGCCTATCAGGCGGGGCTGAAGCTGGTGATCCCCCGGCTCCCTTTCGCCGCGGTTTCCCTGAGTTACACCAAGATAGAACCCTACACTTACACCCACAACCGGATCTTCGTGCCCTGGTACAGTGAAACCTACGAGGGGAATCCCTCGCCCATGGAGACCTCCTATACCAACAACGGCGAAAACCTGGGTTACTATCTGCCCCCCAATTCGGACGAACTCCTGCTGCGCCTCGATGTCATGCCCCGCCGGAGCACCGTCGCCCATGTCCAGTACCAGTTGATCCGCCACGGGGCGGAGCACGGAAGCGGCCAGGTGGACGGAAGCTCTTTTCTGTCGGAACTTGATCCGGGGGGAACCAATAGGGCCAATAGCACCGTTCTGCGGAAATACTTTCTCCACGACGGGGCCTATCAGTGGCAGCATATTTTCAAGGTCGGGGCGGAACACAGCCCTGTCAGGTACCCCTTCCTCCGTTTTTTCGGCGAAGCGGGGGTGGTTTTTTCCCATTATTCCAACATCGGCACCAGGCCGAATTCGGGAAGATTCGATTATTCCTTTATCAATACCGACGAATACCCGATATCCACTGAGATACTCTGTATCCTGGGGGTCCGGCTTTTCATGTAGGAGTCCCGGCGCGCCGCAGTTTAAGGGCGAGCCGTTCCCGGCGGCGGATCAGATCCTGCCGGAGGCTTTCCCGGAGACCCTCGGCGGCCAGGCCCTTTTCCGTCCACGCGAGGGCTTCCGCGTAGTCCCCGCGCCGCCATTCCGCCTCCACCGACAACTGCCGGCATGCCCGGGGAAAACCCTGTTCCGCCGCCCGCCGCAGGAGCAGGGGACCGGCGTGGGCCTCCGGCGGTGAAGGGGACGGCGCCCGCCGCCAGCACAGGGCAAGCTGCTCGGCGTCGCAGCGGTAAGCCGCTTCCGCCTCCAGGGGCCGTTCCGCGATGTCCGCAAAGGCGAGAAACAGGGCGGCGAGGCCGAAAATATCCTTTACATTATGATCGCAGACCCCCAGCAGCGCCGAAGGGTCCCCGGACCGGAGGAAGGAAAACCAGATATCCGGCGCCAGTTCACCCGGCGTATCCCCGGTCCGGTCCAGGCCCAGGATCAAGGTCTCCACGGTGGCCTGGGAACAATTGGGGAGGACCCGTTTCCAGAGCCGGCGGCCGGGATGGAGCAGGTCCGCGTGGTAAAAAACCGGGGCCTCAAGGCCGTTCATGAGACAGCGGGTTTTTACGATCTGGGAATCGAAGCTCTTTCCGTTGTACGTCACCGTCAGGGGAAATCTCCCGTCCCCGCCGGGCCCTGCCTGAAATTCAGAAAGCAGGGCTTCAAGGAAATCATATTCCCCCGGATAGTCGAGCAGCAGGTACTGCGTAACACGCAGCACGGCGCGGCCGGAAAGCGTTTCAGGGACAAAACGGCCAAAGGCGGCCAGAAAGGCCACGGTCCCGGCGCCGCCGGAAAGGCCGGTGGTTTCCAGATCGAAGAAGAGGAGGGCTCCGGGGCCGGGCGGAGAACCGCCCCCCGGATACGGGGCGCCGGCGTACCGGACAAGGTCTGGCAGGATGAACCCCAGATTCGGGGAAAAGGAAACGGGCGGAGGCCGGGACAAATCCAAAAGGACCGAACGTTTCAGCGTCTGATACCCCGCCGGGGACCATCCGGGACCAAGACCGGCGGCGGAGACAGGCGGTGATTGTTCCTGGTCCCGGCCAGGGGCGGAGACGAACGGCGCGGTCTTTTGCGGAGAATGGGCGCCCTGTCCCGCTTCCCGGATGCGCCGCAGCCGGTCCCTCAGATTGTTTCCCATGCCGAACCCCGCATGCCGTTCAACGCTCCCCGGCCCCCGTCAGGGCATTGAGGAATTCCCCGGCGCCCTTTTTGTTTTCACCGGGGCCCACGCAGGAAGGGCAGCCCTCCCCGCAGGGGCAGCCTGCCGCCATCCGGTACGCCGCGTCAAAGACGACCCCGACCTTCCCCGCCAGGGCCTCCGCAAGGCCCGTGCCGCCGGGGTATTTGTCGTAAATGTAGAGGGCGGAGACGCCGAAATGGGGGTCCCGGACCCGTCCGGCGATGCCGAGGTCCCGGGGATCGCAGAGGAGGAACACCGGGGCGATGGTCTTGATGAGGGTCCCCGCGCCGGAAAGGGCCGATCCCGCCGCTTCCTCGTCCATGGCGGACAGGACCGTTCCCCCCGCCGTGTCCGGCCCGAAGAGCAGGATGAGGGAACGGGTCTGCATCTCCTCTTCCGGCATTTCTATATCGCCGTAGCCGACGTTTTCGTGGGTATGAAAGCGGATCTTCTTGAATCTGGCCGCCTGGGACCGGACCAGCACATCCCCCAGGACGCCCCTGGCCCCTTCGCCATAGGCAAATTCCTCGTCCTCGGTCAAAACCTTGATGTCGGTTTTTACAAGGCCGTCGGTAAAGTAGTTGACCTCCGCCTCCCGGACCAGACATTTCCGGTTGGCGATATCCAGGTTCTCCACCAGATACTGCCGCCCCCGGTGCAGATAGACGGCGTTTTTAAAGACAAGCTCCTTGGCGCTGGGCCGGTCCATCTCGCCGATGACGGCGTTCCGGCCCGCAGTTACGTCGATGATCACCACATTGTCCGCCGTGGCGGAGCGGAGGCTGATTCCCTCTGCGGGAAAAGACCGGTCCGCCCAGTGCCAGCGGCCCGCGCCGTCCCCGCCGGTATGGCGGACGACGCCCTCCTCTTCCAGAAAACCGAGGACCGCGGACACTTCCTTTCCGAAGGGCTCCTCCCCCCCTTCGACGGCCTCGTCCCGGAAGGGAAGCTCGAAGGCGGCGCATTTTACATGGTCGGTAAGTATGTAGGGATTGTCCGGATCGAGCCGGGCCTCCTCGGCGCTTTTCCTGAAGAACCACTCCGGATCGTTCATGATGAACTGGTCCAGGGGAGAGGCGGAGGCGACAAAGATCGCCGCCGAGGTTCCCCCCCGCCGTCCCGCCCGGCCGGACTGCTGCCAAAAGCTGTTAAAGGAGCCGGGAAAGCCCGCCACCACCGAGGCGTCCAGGCCGCCGATGTCGATGCCCAGTTCCAGGGCATTGGTGGAAACCACTCCCTGGATGGTCCCGTCCCGAAGGCCCCTCTCTATCTCCCGCCGCTCGTTGGGGAGGAACCCGCCCCGGTAGGCCTCCACCCGGATGCGGCCGTTGTCGGTGTAGACATTGGCCAGATCCTCATTGACATAGGCGGCGGCCACCTCGGTCTTGACCCGGGAGTGGGCGAACAGTATGGTCTTGATCCCGCCCTTGAGGAGGGCCGTCATCCAGCGGCGGCTTTCGGTGACCACCGAACGGCGTATCCCCTGCACCGCGTCCACCAGGGGCGGGTTGTAGAGGACGATCCGTTTTTCCCCGCGGGGGGCGCCGTTTTTGTCCACCAGCGCCACCTCTTCGCCGGTGAGGGTTTCCGCCAGTTCACGGGGATTGGCGATGGTGGCGGAACAGAGGATAAACCGGGGCCTGGCGCCGTAAAAGGCGGCGACGCGGCGAAGCCGCCGCAGCACGTCCGCCACATGACTGCCCAGGACCCCCCGGTAGGCGTGGGCCTCGTCGATCACCACGAATTTAAGGCGGGAAAAGAACTTTATCCACTTGGGATGATTGGGAAGTATGCCGGCGTGGAGCATGTCGGGGTTGCTGATGATGATGCGCCCCGTGTCCCGGGCCGCCGTCCGCAGGGAGCCGGGGGTGTCCCCGTCGTAGGTAGCCACCTTCACCGGTAATCCTGCCGGTAACCCCGCCGGCAGCCCCGCCGTTTCCGCCTTGCCGGCCGGACCGGCATCGTCCGCGGGGGCGGCGCCCACGATTCCGTTCAATTCCGACTGCTGATCCTGGGAAAGGGCCTTGGTGGGGAAAAGGTAGAGACAGCGGGCCTCCGGGTCCCTGAGCAGGGCCTGGAGACAGGGGAGGTTGTAACAGAGGGTCTTCCCCGAGGCGGTGGGGGTAACCACCACCACATTGTGTCCCCGCCGCAGTTCCTCCCATACCTCCGCCTGATGGGTGTAGACCTGGGTGATTCCCCGGCTCCGCAGGGCCTCGGCAATCCGCCCGTCCAGATCCGCGGGAAAGGGCACACAGGAGGCTTCCGCCGCCGGAATAAGGCGGTTTTCAACGATGTGGGGGGCAAATTCCGGGCTGTTGAGGATTTTTTCCAGGGCGGCGCGGTCATCCATGGTTTTTTATTGTACCCTCTGGGGAAAAAAAACAAAAGTAGCCCCCCCGGCGGAAATATTCGGCAGGGTTTATCCGTTGTTTTTGCTTGTTATATACATAATTCCCGCTTATACTTATGAAGGATTTTTATTTTTCAAACATAACAAGGAGGCGCGGTATGTCAGAGGTTTTATCCATCGTACTCGGCGGAGGAAAAGGTACCCGGCTGTTTCCCTTGACCCAGGCAAGGGCAAAACCGGCGGTTCCCTTCGGGGGCAAATACCGGCTTGTGGATATCCCCATTTCAAACTGTATCAACGCGGATCTCAAGCAGATATATATCCTTACCCAGTTCAATTCCGCCTCCCTGCATCTTCATCTGGCCCAGACCTACGTGTTCGACTCCTTTACCAACGGCTTCGTAGAGATACTGGCGGCGGAGCAGACCTTTGAACATACGGGATGGTACGAGGGTACCGCCGACGCGGTCCGCAAGAATTTCCTTCATTTTAGAACCCAAAATCCCTCCTACTACATGATCCTTTCGGGGGACCAGCTTTACCGCATGGACCTCAAGGATTTCCTCAAAAAGCATATTGATTCCGGGGCGGCAATCACCATCGCCACCACCGTGGTAAGCAGGGAGGATGCAAGCCAGTTGGGAATCCTCATGGCGGATCAGAACAACCGTATCACCAAATTCCTTGAAAAACCGGGGCCTACCCAGGACATTTCCGAATACAGGATTCCCCAGGAACTGCGGGCCAGCATGAACGTCAAGGAAGACAGCTACCTTGCCTCCATGGGCATCTATGTGTTTAACGCCCAAAACATGGAAAGCTGCCTTACCAACGATCTGACCGATTTCGGAAAAGAGATAATCCCGCAGGCCATCAACGACCTTAAGGTCAACGCCTATATCTTTAACGGCTACTGGGAAGACATCGGAACGATCAGGAATTTTTACGAGGCCAACCTTGAGCTTACCGCCCTGCGTCCCCGTTTTGACTTTTACGACGAGAACAATCCCATTTATACCCACATGCGGAACCTTCCCCCTTCAAAGATGAATTTCAGCAATATGAACCAGTCCATCGCGGCGGAGGGCTGTATCATCACCAACGCATCGATCACCAACTCAATTGTGGGGGTCAGGACCATAATCGAGTCCGGCTCAAGCCTCAACGGCGTGGTTTGTATGGGGGCGGACTTTTACGAAACCGAGGCGCAGAAACAGCAAAACGCCGAAGGCCGGGTCCCCAATATAGGAATCGGCAAGGGCTCCATCATCAAGGGGGCCATCATCGACAAAAACGCCTGCATCGGCGAAGGCTGCCGCATCGGGGTGGACGACATCAACCGCGGCGACGGCAACTACGGCCA
>JAISRD010000119.1 GCA_031273835.1 Treponema sp.
CCCTGCGGAAAGGGGGCGGTGGTCCGCGCCCTGGAATACGCTGGGCTTTGCTGATTTTACGGGCGTGTTTACGGGACAGGTGTCTTTACGTAACAGGAAGAAAGTCTTTATTCCTGTGAAAACCGTCCGTCCGAAAAACTCTCTCAAAGACCAACAATCTATCCCAACTCATGTAACGAACCAACGGCAAATTGCAGGTAACGGGCAAATCCTTTGAATATCAATCCATTTTGTACGGATTCAGGTCCTTGATAGGCCGATACGGCCATGACCGGCAGATTGGCGTCCCGAAATTTATCCCGGATGAGGTTTGCCTTCTGTTTGGTGAGGGGCTCTTTGACGGCATCACAGTCCTTAAAGGACACGTCCGGTTGTACGCACGAAAAGGCACGAAAAAGCGGCGTCCATGCCGCCCTCTCCTTGTGCGGCTGATGATCCGGGCCATAGGCCCGCCATCTCCAGACGCCATGCCCCACAGTAAATTCTTAAGGCGTTTTTTATTAGGAGGGGATAGCGAGCACGGGGAGGATGCCGCAGGGTCCTTGAGGACCTGCCCTCCTTTCTATTATAGTGGGGGAATATGAAACGAAGACTTATCAGTTCCGCCCTTCCCTATGTCAACAACGTTCCCCACCTGGGCAACCTTATCCAGGTGCTTTCCGCCGATGTATTCGCCCGCTTCTGCCGGCTCCGGGGCTATGAAACCCTCTATATATGCGGGACCGATGAATACGGCACCGCCACGGAAACCAGGGCCCTTGAGGAGGGCATAAGCCCCCGGGAACTCTGTGACCGCTACCATACCATTCATGCGGAGATTTACAAGTGGTTTAACATAAGCTTTGATAAATTCGGCCGGACTTCCACCCCCATTCAGACCGAAGTAACCCAGCATCTCTTTAAGCGCCTTGAGGCCCAGGGCCATATCATCGAGCGTACCACGGAACAGCTTTACTGCGGAACCTGCGGGCGCTTTCTCGCGGACCGCTATGTCAGGGGGATTTGCCCCCACTGCGGCTATGCCGAAGCCAGGGGGGATCAGTGCGAAGCCTGCGGCAAACTGCTGGACCCCCTGGACCTGAAGGACAGCCGTTGTTCAAGCTGCGGTTCCGCCCCGGTTTTACGGGAGACGAATCATCTCTATATTGATCTTCCGGGCATCAGGGAACGCCTTGAGGCCTGGATTGGGGAAGCGTCGGCAAAGGGCGGATGGGCAAACAACGCGGTGCAGATGACCGCCGCCTGGATCAGGGACGGTCTCCATGAACGGGCCATCACCAGGGACCTGAAATGGGGCATTCCCGTTCCCCGGCCGGGCTATGAAAACAAGGTCTTCTACGTGTGGTTTGACGCCCCCATCGGGTATATCTCGATTACCGGCTGCCTTGCCGAAGACCGGGGCCTGGATTGGAGGGAATTCACCGATTACTGGTGGAAAAGCCCGGAGGACACGGAACTTTTTCAGTTTATCGGCAAGGACAATATCCCCTTCCATACGGTGATCTTTCCCTCGACACTGCTGGGAAGCGGCGAAAACTGGACCATGCTTCACCACATGTCCTCAAGCGAGTACCTCAACTATGAAAGCGGCAAGTTCTCCAAGACCAGGGGCATAGGGGTCTTTGGCAGCGACGCGATGGAAACCGGCATTCCCGCCGACGTATGGCGTTTCTACATTTTCTACAACCGCCCCGAAAAGGCCGACTCCCTCTTTACCTGGAAGGCCTTTCAGGAAAAGGTCAACGGGGAACTCATCGGCAATTTGGGCAACCTGGTAAACCGGACCCTCTCCTTTGTGGGCCGCTACTACGACGGCAGGATTCCCGAGGCAGGTCAGGCGGCGTCGCCCCTTTCCTGGGATGAGGTGCGGCGCATTGAAGGGGAAATTACCGCAAAGCTTGAACGGGCGGAACTTCGTGACGCCTTCCACCTGGTCTTTGAACTTTCCTCATACGCCAACAAGGTTTTCCAGGACGCCGAGCCCTGGCGCTCCCGCAAGGAGGACCCCCCCCGGGCGGCGGCGCTTATCCGGGATCTGTGCTATGTGGTGCGGGACATCGCCGTCCTCATTGAGCCCTATATGCCCGAGTCGGCGGGACGGCTCGCCGCCTTCTTCGGCCTTGCGTTTACCGCTTCCTCCGGAAGCTCAGGCGGAAACGCCGCTTCTTCCGGGAACTCAGGCGGCCTTAACTGGGGGACCCTGGGAACCCTGGTTTCAGGCGGCGGAGATCCCGCCCTTCCCGGTACGGTAAAAAGCGAGGTGCTCTTTGCCAGGCTGGAGGATGAAACCATAGCGGAACTGCGGGAGCGTTATTCGGGGAGCCAGAAGGAGCGGAGCGATAAACAGGCCGAATTGGCCGCCGCCTTTGGGAAGACCCTGGATCTGCGGGTGGCGGAGATTGTAAAGATAGAGCGGCATCCCAACGCGGAAAAACTCTACGTCGAAACCCTGGATATTGCCGGGGAAGAGCGGGTCATTGTTTCGGGGCTTGTTCCGTTTTATAAGGAAGAGGAACTGCTCAACAAACGTATCATCGTCGCGTACAATCTTAAGGCGGCCAAACTCCGGGGGGTTGAAAGCCGGGGGATGCTCCTGGCCGCCGGGGACCGCAAAGGGCCCGGCGGGGCGGAACGCTGCGAGGTTTTGGACGCTTCGGGGATACCCACGGGGACTCAGGTGATCCTTGAGGGGACGGAGAGGGGGACCCCCCCGGAGGAAATCACCATTGACGCCTTCCTGAGCGTCCCCCTGGAAGCGAAAAACGGCATAGTCTGCGCCGGGGGCAGGGCCCTCACCCTGAACGGAGAACCCCTCAGAACCGCCGTGATAAGCAGCGGCGAAATCCATTGACCGGAAACAGTTTTCTTAAAATCGCCCCCTCGGAACTTTCCGCCTGTGAAGGGGCCTCGGGGTTTTTACAGTCCCCCTTCTGGGGGAGTTTCAAGGCCCGCTTCGGCTGGAAAGCCCTGGCTTTCCGGACCGAATGGGCTCCGGCAGGGGTTCCGCCCTCCGCCGGGGGGGAAGCGCCGGCTTTCCGGCCCCTGCTGGTACTGCACCGCGCTCTGGGGCCGGGGTTTTCCTTCGCCTATGTGCCCTGGGGGCCGGAACTGCCCGGCGGCGGATCCTGCGCCTGGCCCGATATGGAGGCCCTGGCCGGGGCCCTTAAGCCCCTGCTTCCCCGGAATACCGTCTTCATCCGCTTTGATCCCCCCCGGCGCTTTACCGCCCTCCCCGCCGAAAGGCAATGGCCCCGTCCGGGGGCCCGAATGGACGCCCCCTCGGGGACCGGGACGGGTAAATTCCGCCGGGCCCGGGCGGATGTACAGCCCCCGGATACGGTTTTTATCGATCTGACCCAAACGGAGGAAGCCTTACTGGGGGGAATGAAAAACAAATGGCGCTACAACGTGGGACTGGCGGATAGGAAGGGAGTGGCGGTGCGCCGCCTTGATCCGGGAAGCGGGGAACTTTCACAGGGCCTTAGGACCTTTTACCGCATTTACCGGGAAACCGCGAAAAGGGACGGCATTTCCATACACGGCCCGGACTACTATACCGCCCTGTTTGAGCTTTCCGCCCGGGTCCCTTCCGCCGCCGCGGGGCTCTACCTGGCTTCCCATGAAGGGGAGGACCTGGCGGGGATCATTACCCTGTTCCGGGGCCCCGAGGCGGTGTACCTTTACGGCGCTTCGGCGGATCACAAGCGCGGCCTCATGGCCCCCTATGCCCTGCAATGGCGGGCCATGCGGGACGCGAAGGCGGCGGGCTGCCTTTACTACGACCTCTTCGGCATACCCCCCGACGAAAATCCCGCCCACCCCATGGCGGGACTTTACCGCTTTAAGACCGGTTTCGGAGGAACGATCTTTCACCGCTTGGGAAGCTGGGATTACAGCTACAAACCGCTCCTTACCGGGCTCTATTCCATGGCGGAAAAAACACGGAAAAAAATCCGGGATATGAAAAAGCGGAAGAAAAAATAAAAGACAGTACAAATTGCGGCCCGAGGAGCCCTCATCCTCCGCTTCGCCTGCCGGCCCTTCCGGCTTTTTTCCTTGCAAATGAGAATTTTTATTCCTTTTGCCTGCCAAAACCTTGACAATTCCTTGCCGATGGTACATGATACTGCTTTCCCTGTGTTATATTGAATTGCATGAAAGGCAAGATGATGAAAAATACGCTGCTCTGTTTAGGTTTAATGCTGCTCTGTTTTTCCGGCTATGCCCAGAACAGGGCCGATACGACGGTGCATGTTGCCCCCGTTCAGGGCGGGGATGAGGATGCGCGGCTTTTCTTTTTGCAAAACTTTGAAATGGAAGTTGGCTCGAGGAGTTACGCGGTAACATCGGACGCGGCGGCGGCGGACTACACCCTTACCAGTACCCTCGCCAGGGTGGAGGACGTTCCCTTTAACGACGCCCCCGGTGAAGGCGGAGATTTTCCCCTGATCCAAAACCTGCACCTTGCCCTGGTTGATAATTCCAACGGCCATGTCATCGCGGAACAGGATATGTATTTTGAGGTCCTGGAAGAAACCTATGATATTTTACCCCTGCTGGTATTCAGTATGATCGCCAATATCCCCCTTACCAAATTAGATTCAATTCCTAGTAAACCTATCGGGGGGGGGGGTGGATTTAACGGTCTAGAAAACGATCCTCTGGACCGAAAGTTTTATCTCGGCGTCGGCGCGGGCCTTTCCTGGGGTTTTTACGCCCTGGGGGGCGGCGCCGATTATAAATCCGCCGTAGCCCAATCCGTTTCCTGGGAACTCTCCGTTTTGGCCGCCTTCCGGCCCTTCTCCTGGCTGAGCATACAGGCCGAGGCGGTTATAAATCAGGACAGCCAGAGTTTCCAGATGCTAAAGCCCAGCGGCATAGGCTGGATTACCTATACCGAGCGCTATTCAACCCAAACTTTAACCTTCCCCCTGATTGTAAAAATTCCCCTTTTGCTGGACTCCTTCCTCCTTTCCCCCTACGGGGGCTTTTATTACACCCTGCCCCTGCGGGGCATGAGCCGGGAAAGCAACGAACCCGGCGCCCTGGGAAGCTATTCCTACAACCAGCCCCCCCTGGGAATGACCGCGGGGCTGGAAATAGGCTTCCGCCTGGGGCCGGGGCTTGTTTTTCTTAACCTGCGCTATTTCGTGGACTTCGGATCCGTGGCGGTTCCCGCCACGGCCTTCAGCTACAACCGGTCCCGGTTCTCCCTCTCGAGCGGCTATCAGATCGGCTTTTTCCAAAGGAAAAAAAGATGATGAAACAAATTAACCACGAAAAACACGAAAAAACACGAAAATCTATGAATCGAGCACCTTCGTCTCCTTTTGTGGTTAATCTTCGTCATTTTATGAAGAAATTTAACAGCCGGGTCGAAAAAGCCGAAAAGGGAAAGCAATACTTCTTCGATTCCTTCGATCTGGCCCTTTGTCTTATTCCTGTCCTTTCCGTCCTGGCCCTCTGCGCCGCCGCGGCGGCGCTGTTTGGCGCCTGCAATATGCCGTCCCTCGGGACCCCCATCCCATATTCCATGACGGAAGAGCTGAACAATGAGGACGACACGGACTTCGCCTCGTTCTTCAGTGCCGGTGAAGCCGCCGGGGTCCTCACCGTGCGGGGGGTGGAAACGGGAAAGATCTGCGACTGGGCGATCTCCCGGTCCGCCGCCGTTACGACTTACGACGCCTGGAAGGCCGCCGTGGGGGAAAAGAACACCTATATCGGGGGGCGGGCAACGGCCGTGGACGACGCGCTGCAGGTGGAACTCAAGAACGGGGGCCTGGCCTTTATCGGCTCCGGGGCCTTCCTCGTTACGGTAAAGGTAAGTCTCCGGGAGGGGGCCGCTCCGGAAGAGGTGTACTACTGGGAAAGCGCCCCCTTTGACGGGGGGAACGCCGCCCTCAGCGTGGGCGCGGCCAAGAGCCGGAACAAGGAACTCCTGGGGGGGGCCGTGAGCTTCGGGGAGGCCCTGGCGGAAATACAGGCGGGGAAATCCGGCAGCTTCCTCCTCACCCCGGAAAGCGAAATCGTTGACGCTTACTTTGACAGTTACTTTGGCGCGTACTTTGAAGGGTCCCTGCGGACCGTAAGCGCCGGGGACATCACCATAGACGGCAACGGTAAAACCGTTACCCTGGCGCAGACCGGCTCCCTCCTGACCCTTACGGGGGCGGGGGCCGCGCTGACCCTGAAGAACATCACCCTTGAGGGCCCTTCCGCGGTGAACAACGCCCCGCTTATCACGATAAGCGGGGGAACGCTGACCCTGGATTCCGGCGCGGTCCTTACGGGGAATACCGCTTCGGTTACCCCCGGTATCAGGGTGGAGGGGGGCGGCGGACTTGTCATGAAGGCCGGGTCCCTCGTAACGCGGATGATCGCCGCCGCCCCGGCGGGCGGCGAAAGTGAAGGAGGGGGTGGAGAAAGTGAAGACGGCGGCGGGCCGGCCGTCGTAGGGGTGTTTAGTGCGGGAAACCGGCATTACGGCGGCGAAGAAACCGGCGGTGAAGAAGCCGGCTTCGAAGTGGACGGCGGCGCCGTGTATATAGCTTACGGCGGGGTATTTACCCTTTCCGGCGGAAAGATTACCGGCAGCAGCGCTTCCCGTGGAGGGGGGGTATACGCCGACGGCACGTTCCACATCGGAAAGGGCTCCGCCGTTACCGGCAACCTGGCGGAAGCCGCCGGCGGCGGCGGGGTGTATTTTACCGAAGCGGCCATGACGGCGCTGAAGTACTATCCCGCGTACCTGGATACCGTGGTACTCGGTAACAGACCTGACGAACACAATTGGCTAATTAGGGGGGGGCAATAACGGTGAATAAGTTTGACCACACAAAGGAGAAGTCAACATGACAAAGTTTTTACACGTTCCGGGCCGCGCCCTCCGCGCGGCCCTGGGGACGATCCTCGGGGCCTCCCTTCTGGCCCTGCCCCTTTCCTGCGAAATGCCGGGCTTCGGGGACCCTGTCTCATATTCCCTGGGGAATGGGAACAACGACGACGACGACGACGGCGGTTATGACTACGATTCCCTCTTCGGCAGCGGCGGCGACCCCGGGGTCCTCGTCGTGCGGGGCACGGAACCGGGGGTAACCTACGACTGGGCGGTGGCCAGGGCCGCCGCCCCCGCGGATTGGGCGGCCTGGCAGACCGCCGTTTCCTCCAAGAACACGTTTCTCGAAGGGCAGGTAATAGCCCCGGGCGCCGAATTTGAGGATGAACTGCTGAGCCGGGGCATGCCCTTTATCGGCACGGGGAACTTCCTGGTTACCCTCACGGAATGGGAAACCCTGGATGCCTCGGCGGACCTTACGGTAAAGGAGGTCTGGTACTGGGAAAACGTCCGCTTTACCGACGGGAACGCCACGGTGGAGATCTCCGGGGCGGAGGGCCGGAACCGGGACCTCCTGGGGGGTGCGGTAAGCTTTAGGCAGGCGCTGCAGGCAATAAACGAAGGGTCCTCCCCGGCTAGTACTGTTTTCAACCTGACCCCCGAACCCGAAACCATTGGGACGACCTTTGACACCGGCATCCTGACCATAAACAAATCCGGCTTCTCCTTTACCCTGGAGGGCCACGGTAAAAGAGTTACCATGGGAAGGTCGGGCACCCTGTTGACCCTGACAGCCGGCGCACTGACCCTGCGGGACATCACCCTGCACGGTTCCTCCAGCAGCACCATGCCGCTTGTTACGATAAACGGCGGGACTCTGTATCTGTCCCGGGGCTCGGTCATTATGGGATGCGCCGGCAGCAACAGCAACTTCGCGGTAACGATAAACACCGGGAGCCTTAACTGCAGCGGCGGGGAGATTAGCTTCAACGCCGGATACGGGGTAAGGCTGATGGGGGGAACCTTCACGTTATCCAGCGGGGCCGTCAGGAACAATGCAAACGCCGGTGTGTATCAGACTACCGGGAACTTTTACATGGACGGCGGGGAAATCCGTAACAACGCCGGCAGCGGTGTGTATATGGCTGGCGGGGCCTTTACCATGAGCGGCGGGGTAATCAGCGGCAACAAAACCAGCTCCAACGGCGGCGGGGTGGCTGCCGGCAGCGGCTTTACCATGAGCGGCGGGGAAATCCGTAACAACACCGCCGCAAAGGGCGGCGGGGTATACACGTCGGCTTCCGTTTTGCAATTAGGTCTGCAGGCCTCCATCACGGGGAACCACGCCACCGATTCCGCAAACCCATACGGGGGGGTGTTTTTTGCCAGCCCCAGCGGCTCAAAGCCCCAGCACCTGGATGCGGTGGTAACCGGCAACACCCCCCAGGACCACAACTGGCCTTAACTAAAGGCCGGAAGGAAGGGCTGCAGATGATAAGCGCCAGGGGCACAGGGTTTCACGGAGTTTTTAGTTTCATATCCCTTCGTAGTACGGACCCCGTCTGTGGCGCTTTGCTTTTTGACCGCGGGCCCCGCGGCCGGGCAATCGGACGAATGCACCCTGTAGTCCCTGTCCTCCGCGTGGTCCGTGGTTTTTCATCAGGTTTTCCTAACCGCGGGTCCGTTCTGCCCTATCCACTGCCTACTTTGGTCTCGACGGATCCGCGGTTTTTTTTAATAAAGATATTTAACCATCGGGGGCGCGAAGGCGCGCAAAGGGTTTCATCGTTTTTTTCCTGTTTGTTTTCCCCAGTGTCCCCGGTGGTTTTTTTAATAAATAAATTTAACCACGGAGGGCGCAAGGTTCCACGGTTCTTTTATCCGGATCGCCGGCAGAAACATTCCTGTTACCTGAAGATCCTGGAACGGCGTGTCCTTCGTGGTTTTTTTCATGTCCCTTCGTGGTTCCTATGCTTCCTTACATACGGCGGTTTGTATGAAGCGATCTAAACCCTTCGCGGCTTATCTGGGCAGGGCTTATTTCAGGGTAAAAGCTAAAGCCGCACAGGTAAAAGCCCTGACCCTTGCGGGAAAAGCCCTCGCTTCCATGACAAAATCCAGAGCCTCCATGGTAGAAGCCAGCGCTTCCGTGGTGGATGCCCTTTCTTCCATGATAGAGACGTTCACCCCCATGGCGGGGGCTCCAGCCTCCGTAACAGGGGCTTTAGCCCCCATGACAGGGGCTTTAGCCTCCGTAACAGGGGCTTTAGCCCCCGTAACAGGGGCTTTAGCCTCCGTAACAGGGGCTTTAGCCCCCATGACAGGGGCTTTAGCCCCCGTAACAGGGGCTTTAGCCCCCGTAACAGGGGCTTTAGCCCCCATGGCAGGGGCTAAAGCCTCCGCGGCAAAAACTTTAGCCTCCGTGGCGGAAGCCCGGGCATCGGTGCTAAAAGCCCAGGCTTCTATGGTAAAGGCCAAGGCTTTTGCGGTAAAAGCCCTGGCCTCCATGGTAAAAGCCAAGGCTTTAGCGGCAAGGGCTTAAATTTTTGGGTAAAAGGGCTTTTCCGGAACCGTTGGTTTTTAGGGGGGCCTTAAAAATTTATAGCTTAGGGGAGTGGAATATGACAGACTATATTCCGAAAAAAGATGCGGATTTCGACATCTGGTTCAAAAACCTGGTCCAGTATGTGAATCAAAAGTGTATCGCGGTTCCGCCGGCCACAGAGCCTGAGTGGGACCACATCCCGGCGAGCCGGCGGAACGAGCTTAACAACTCCTACGCCGACTGGTATACCGCCTATGTGATAACCTTGAAGCCCCATACCCCGCCGGAAACGGAGGCCAAAAACGAGGCCCGGGACGACTCCGAAGCGGAGATCCGGCCTTTCGTGAACCAGTACCTCCGTTTTCCCCCGGTTACCAACGTGGACCGTACCGCCATGGGCATACACAACCGGGACCCCCACCCCACCCCCGTGCCCAAACCAACGGCCCAGGTGGAGGCGGACCTTACCTTCCCCGGCATACACCTGGTGGAACTTAAAAAGATACGCCCCATCGCCTCGGGCGCCCCCCCGGACCCCCGCAGCGACTACGGGGTCCGTATCTACTACGGGATCCTCGACGGCTCAGGCAGGGAGCGCATCACCGCCCCGCCGCTTACCGGCGACGATCTGCCCCATTCGGTCTTTACCCGCCGGAAAAAGTACCGCTTCGACTTCGACGGCAGCTCGGGCAAAACCGTGTACCTCTGCATGAGGTACGAAAACGACAAGGGCGGCGAAGAAGGCGAAGGCCCCTTCGGGCCGATCCTAAGCGCGGTTATCCCCTAGGAAGAACCCTATTCAAAATAAGGAGGAAAATAAAATGCAAGAGCGACGGACAGAAGGAAAAGCGGGGGATCTGCAAAACCGGCCCTACCGCTTTGTAAGGCAGCTTAACTGGGGGAACGGGATTCTCTTTATCGCCGGCAAAAACGCCGGCATAGAGTACCTCGTGACCCGCTACTTTGGGGAAAACCGCCGTATGGTGGATTTTCTTAACAAAAACCTGGAACGCAGGTACTTTACCGTCTGCTTCGACACCCTCATGGCCTACGACGCACGGATCAGAAGCGGCAGCATCTACGAACTGCACTACCCGCCCCCCCTCACCGCGGCCTATAAACCCTTTACCAGGGAACGCTGGGTCCGCCCCTTCAGGGAGGACCCAGCCCTGGTGGACATCATGCTGATGGAGTACCTCAAAAAGATAGACGAAATGAAATTCCATGTGTCCCAATGGAGAGTACAACTGGACAGGTGGTTCCAAAAGAACGTTACGGACCTGCAGGAACTGGTAAGCGACCTGCACGAGGACTGGCTGCCCAAGGGCGCCCGCGAAAGCACCCCCTCCGAAAACGGACTGTCCAAGGGCCTCCGGCCCGAAGACTGGATGCCCAAGGACGCCCGGCCCGAAAGCGGCCGCCTCGGAAACGGCCGCCCCGAAAGCGCCCGCCCCGAAAACGCCTCGCCCGAAAGCGCCCGGCCCGAAAGCGCCCGGCCCGGAAACGCCTCGCCCGCGGGTAAACCAAAAGAGGAAGCCCGGATCAGAACCGGAGCATAGCAAATGGAGGACGAAATGATGAAATGCGGAGGCCGGACTGCGGCGCTTTTTATACTCTGCGCCGGTATGGTGGGGGGTTGTGTCTCCGGGCCCGGGGCCGTGAGGAGTGTCCTGACCAAAATAGACGATGCCAGGGAGGGGGACCACGACAGCCCCGAAAAGGCCTTTCAGGTTGAATTTTCCGGGGGAACCGAAACTTCCGGCCCCATAGTCCTGCGGACCGGGGAAAACAGCCCGGCCTTCGTTACCCTCGACGGCAGGGGCGGCACCCTCAAGCTCAGGGGGCTGGGGAGCCTGCTTACCGTGGGGCCCGGCCTTACCCTGGAACTGCGCAACATCACCTTAAGGGGCCGCGAAAAAAATACCGCCAGCCTCGTCAGGGTGATGGAGGGGGGCCGCCTTATCCTGGGCCGCGGGGCCCTTATCACGGGGAACGAAACCTCTTCCTCGGGGGGCGGGGTCTACGTCGCCGGGGGCTCCCTCATCCTGGAGGGGGGGGAGATCCGGGAGAACCGGGTTGTCGGAACCCGGGCCGGCGGCGGCGGTGTCTACGGGGAGGGGAGCGGTGCGGCCCTTATCCTCCGGAACGGCGCCATATCGGACAACGGGGTCAGCGCGGTCCGGGGCGGCGGCGGCGGGGTGTACCTCATCGGCAACGGCGTGGAATTCACCATGACCGGCGGGGAAATACGGGGCAACAGCGTTTCCGTTACCGGCCCCGTCGTGTCGGGGGGCGGGGTTCACCTCGTGGGAAACGGGGCCCGCTTTGTCATGAGATCCGGGGTGATACGGGATAACCGCATCGCCTCTTCCGCCTCCGCTTCCGGGGGCGGGGTCTACCTGGGCCTCGGGGACTTCATCATGACCGGCGGAAGGATCTCCGGTAACGGCCTGTGGTTCTCCGCGGCCTCCGTAGCGGGCGGGGGGGTCCACGTCAACAACGGGAACTTTACCCTCTCCGGGGGCTATCTGGTGGACAACACCGCTTCCAAGGGAGGCGGGGTCTATATAACCAACGGAGCCTTTACCTCCGAAGCCCCCGCCGAACAGCGGGCCCGGGGAGCCTCCCGGCAGGACGCCGGAGGAGACGGCGCTGAAAACAGCGTCGCCGGAAGGGGCGCCGAAAGAAGCGCCGGTCCGGAGGGCGCCGGAAACGGCGAAAAACTTGCGATAAAAAACGGCAGCTTAGTCTTAAGCGGCGGGGAAATCACCGGTAATAACGCTTCCATCGGAGGCGGGGTCTACCTGGAAAGGGGGCTCTTTATCATGAACGCCGGCCGAATCAGGTCCAACACCGCGCTCCTTTCCGGCGGCGGGGTCCACGCGGAAAGGGGAACCTTTACCCGCCTCGGCGGGGACCTGGGCGGCAACGCCGGCAAAAACGGCCCCGATCTATACCCCTAACAGGCAGGAAAAATAAGGAGGAACGCTATGGCGTATGTGGATAATCCGGCGGAGGACGCGGATTTTGATCTTTGGTTTGAGCACCTTGTCAGGCAGGTAATGGAAAAGACCAGCGGGAAGAGGCCGACCTGGCCCCATGTCCCGCAGAACGCGGTAACCGATCTGCTGAACGCCTTTGCGGTTTGGCACACCGCCTACGAAAAAACCCTGGGGCCCGCCGCGGGGGTGGACTTAAAGGCGAAGAACGCCGCCCGCAGGGCCGCGGAGCGGATAATACCCCTGTGGCACCGGGGCCCCCGCTGGCTGCGTATACGCAGGCAGGACCCCGTCCCGGCCCGCAGCGGCGGCATCCTTCCCGGGGGCTTTCTGGAAGAGGGCTGGTTCCGGGAGGGGGAAATCGACTTCCCCGCGGTGGAGCTGCTTGATGATCTCACCAATGCGGTTATCGGATGACGGCGGGGCGGGAGATGATTAAAACCGAACGGGACGGGGATTGCACGGTTATATCCTTTGAAGTGGACAGCATTAACGCTTCCAACATGGCGGAATTTATGCGCCGTATCCGGCCCCTTATACAGCCGGGGGCAAAACTCTTTTTCGACCTTGAATGCCTTAAGCGCCTTGACATATCCGGGCTGGGGGCTTTTTTATCGATTTTGAAGGATCTCAAAGAACTGGGGGGCGGTATGATCGCCTACAACCAGGGGAGTTCGGTGAAAACCCTGTTTGACATGGTAGACGCGGGACAGGTGATCCCGATCTTTTCCAGCCGCACCGAGGCTAAACAGAATCTGCTGGGGTCCGCGCCGCTCTGAGGCGGCGGCAGTCAGGCAGCAATCAGGATGGAAGAATTATGACCGATGAAACCGATGAAACCAATGAAAGCGCCGACGACGACGAAACCGCGGAAGCGGGGGGCGGCCGCCTTATCAAGAAACTGCTCTGGCGGGGCGCAACTCTGTACATAAAGGGCAGGAATAGCGGGATATACGCCATCACAGCCGTTTACCGGGGTAAAACCTGCGATATTGTTGATTTCCTTAACAATTCCCTGCGGGCGGAATATTTTAACGCCTACAACCTGCTCCTCATAAAATACGGCTGTAGAATACCCTCCGAAAACATCTTTGACGAAAAGCTTCCCGATCTTTTCCCCGATCCTTCCTCCATCTGCGTTATTAAAAACCCCTCCGCCTATGAACTTTATCCCACCGACGCCGCCGTGGTGGAAGTGCTTCTGGACGTGTATAACGAAAATTTGGAGGGCGCTAAACGGCGGATCAGAGACTACGACGCGGAACTGGAAGCCTGGTATAAATTCACGACCGGCACGGATGAATTTAATTAACGGGCCCGCGGCGGCGCAATGGGTTTTTTCAGGGATTCCCTGTTCAGTACTATCGCCACCCGGCCCTCCCGGAGCAGCCTGCGGTTGGATTCGCTTGACAGGATGATCAGGGCGTCCTCCTCGCTGATCACAGGGTCCGTGGGCTCCACGCCGAAAACCCCCCCCGCCATGATCCGCAGGGGATTTTCCCCGATCAGGGGAATGAGGGACCCGTCGATACCCGAAGGGCTGGCTCCCATGATCGCCCCCCGTGAAATATAACGGACCATGCCGTTTACGGAGCTTAGTTCCGGGTCGGTCATGTCCCGCTCATAGATCAGGTTCATGCGGCTGTCCCAGATTTTGGGAAACAGGCAGGGTTTGGGGAAGGCCTTCGTCTGCCTGCCGTGTACGGGAACTTCCTCGTCGGCGATGATGATGATCCCCGTATAGGCCCGTGCGGGGGAGGGTATCAGGGGGCCCTGTATGGTCCGGGGGCGGCTGTGGCGTATAAGGGCCGCGGCAATGCCGGAAAGGCTGAGGGTATAGCGCCCCGAAATGGCCTCCAGATCCGGCGACAGCGAGGGGGGGACGCGGCGGGCTTCCAGGGCCAGCCGATCCGCCGTTTGGAGGGAAAGTTCTCCCCGCTTGATAAGATCCTCCACCGTGGCGGAGGAATCCGCCTGGACGCCGAGCAGAACGGGGTGTATAAGGCTTAAGTATTCGTCCTCAAGCAGGGTTTCGGCCTTTCCCCTGCCCGCCGGGAGCTTAAAACCCCGTCCCCTCAGGTCCAGGTTTATCACGGCGTTCAGCTCCATGCGGTCCCATTCAATAAACCCCGTTATGCCCGCCCCTTCCTGTCCGCCCAGGCTGACGTTCAGCATAAGTAAAAAAAGAAGGGCGGAAACCCGCAGGGGGCGGGGCATCGTTTCTTTCAACGGCCCGCCGGGATTCTGAGGGCCCTTCCGATATTGAGGGTATCGTTGAGGCCCATCCCGTTGGCGGAGGCCAGGGTTTCGGGATTGACGTTGTACGCCAGGGCGATGGACCAGAGGGATTCCCCCCTTTTTACCAGATGGGTGCCGGCAAAGGGAATTTCCCCGGCGGCGGCGATCTCCGGAACCCTGTTTTGCCGGGGCCCGGCGCTCTCGGGCTCCCTAAAGGCGGGGATCATGAGCCGCTGGCCGATTTTCAGATACCGGGGCTGCAGGCCGGGGTTTGAACCGGCGATTTGATTTACCGAAATGCCGTAATGCCGGGCCAGTTCCGAAAGGGTATCCCCCCGCCTTATGGTATGAAAGTAATATCTGATCAGGGGTAAGTCCGGATCTTCCAGTACCAGGGCGACGCTCTCCGCCTGGGAGGAGGGGACCTTAATATGATAGCCTGAGTCCGGGGGGGTGATGCCGTAGAAAAGTTCACTGTTGGCCTTTTTCAGATCCGCGCCGGGCAGTCCCGCGTATTCGGCCACCAGGCCCAGATCCACGGAACGGCCTACGGGTATGCGGGTCCATTGGGGATTTTCGGGCCACTTGATTTCCATGCCGAAGCGGCGGGGATTTGAAAGTATATAGGAAACGGCCAGCAGCCGGGGTATGTATTGGATGGTTTCATTTTTGAAGGCCCTTTTTTCACAGAGTTCCCAATAATCGGCGCCGGGATACTTTTTCTGGGCCTTAAGAACGGTTCCTATTCCGGCGTTATAGGACGCCAGGGCAAGTTCCCAGCTTCCTACCCGTTTGTATTCATCCTCCAGTTTGTTCAGGGCCCCCAGGGTGGATTTCCAGAAATCCCTCCGTTCATCCATCCATTCGTTGATGCGCATATCATAGGGGCCTATGCTGTTCCGCATAAACTGCCAGAGCCCGGTCGCCCCCGAACGGCTTACCGCGGCGGTGGAATAGGCGGATTCTATCACCGGCAGGTACACCAGTTCGGCGGGCATGTTCCGTTTTTCGATTTCGCCGCGTATAAAACCCAGATAGGGTTCGCCCCGCTCCATGATGGCGCTGAGCCACTTGATGCCCCCGGGCCTTGAGTACTGCTCAATATATTTTTGGGTGAGCTCCTCATTTATGCCCCCCAGGGTCAGCAGCAGGGGCGGTTCCGTGTGGGGGGCCGGTACGGACTGGGCATAACGGATCTGGCGCAGGGGTCTTTCAATGGGCTCGCCGGAAACAACTTCCAGCCGGTCCTCATCAAGCTGATAGGAAACCAATTCCGCCGCTCCCCCATGGAAGACGGCGGCGCTCAGCAGGGCAATAAAAAAAATTGATCGATTCATTTTATTTGATCTTAACATGGACCTTTCCCATTGGCAAGAGAGGGGGAAAATGGTTATAGTAAATTATATGCATAAAAACCGCCGCCGTATTACCGCTCAGATGGTGTTTGTCGCCGGCCTTGTACTGTTGATACTGGGCATAGCCTTTCTGCTGGGCGCCGTAACCGACACTTCAAAACTTTCCATACTGGGGTCCCTTCTTTTTGTAATTATCGGCGGGATATTTGTGATTCTGGCCCTAAAATTTGTTAAACATTCGATGTATATTTTTCTCGCCCTTTTTTTTCTTTTGGTAGGCCTTTTTATGTTTCTGGTCAGCCTCAAGATCATTCCCATCACCCTTGCCCAGGGCTGGCCCCTGCTTTCGGTTTTTGCGGGCCTTTCCCTTTTTGCCTCCGGCTGGAGGCATTTCCGGGTCCTCCGTTACCGCTACTTTATTCCCTCCCTTACCTTTACCGTCTTAGGCTGCGTTTTATCGGTTTTTTCATTTAAGGTAGTTTCCTTTTCCTTTAGGCGTTTCATGTTGAACTGGTGGCCTCTTCTGGTCCTCTTGGCGGGGCTTATGCTGGTATTTCTCTCGCTGGGGCCCCCCGGGGACAAAGGCGGGGAAACAAAGCCGTGAAATGGCGAATCGGATTAGTCTCCGGTGCATTCTGTTTTCTGTTATATTTTTCCTGTGAAACCCGGGGGCCGGTACGGCCGGCGGATCTGCCCATCATGGTTCCCGAAAATGAAGAGAGGCCCGCCTCCAGGGGGGTGGCCGACGAGATCCGCCATCAAACGGAACTGGGGAATCCCCAGTCCCTGGCGGCGGCGGTGGAATTGATACAGGCCCGGCATTTGGAAAATACCGACTACGGAAGGGTAATGAACGCCGCCGCGGCGGCGCTGCTTAAGGTGATCTACCCCGACACGGCGGTGCGCGTTTTCCCCCCGGACCCCCCCCGGACCCACAATTATACCAAAATAATACGGGACGCCGAACAGGGTATCTACACCGTCCCGGCGGCAAATTCAAGGGATTTTTTGGAATTTGTTCTTCCTTTTCTTGCCTACTACAGAATTGAGGAAAACCGGAGCCCCGATCAGGGGGATTCCCGGCTCTTAAATACCCTTTCGGACCTTAACAAGGCCGCTCAGCTTAATCCTCAATCGGTACTGCCCTACCTTTTTCAGGGTTTTGTCTATGAACGTAACCGGGACCTTGCAAGGGCCGAGACCTCCTATACCCTGGCCCTGGTGTCGGCACCCTCCTGCTATCCGGCCGAGCTGGGGCTGCTGCGGCTCCTCCGGGCCCAGGGAAGAAGCGCCGAGGAAAATGCCCTGTTTTCGGAACTTTTGATCCGCTATCCCGATAATCCGGCCCTTAAAAAGCAGCTTGCCCGGAACTACGTAAACGCCGGGGAATTGGTCCGGGCCGAAGGGGCCGTCGCGGAAATACTGCAGCGTAACCCCCGGGACGGTGAATTCCTCCTTTTAAGGGCCTACATAGCCCTGGAACAGGGATTGTATCAGGAGGCCCAGACCCCCCTGGACAGCTACGCTTCCATAGACCCCGGCAACAGGGATTATCTTTTTTTCAGGGCCCGCCTGCAGCTGGAAGCCTACCATAACCGTGATACGGCCCTCAATTACCTTAGGTCTATTGTCCGTTCTTATCCGAATGATACCGAAGCGCTGATCTATATGGCGGGACTTTTGATGGAATCCTCCAAGGCCCAGGAGACCGATGAGGGGCGGGCGATCCTTAAGCGCCTCCTCGGCGCCGGAAATCCCCCGGCGGAGCTCCTTTTCCTGGCGGTACAGGACGCCCTGCGGCGGGAAGACTGGAAAGAGGGAAAGACCCTGCTGGACCGGCTTTTGACGCTGCGCCGGAATGAAAAGGATCTGCTTGCGGCCTACCGGGTGGAACGGGGCGTGGGAAACAACGCGGCGGCCCTTTCCCACGCCAGGGAACTTTACAACCGTGATTCGGGGAATGACGAAACCATCGCCGCCTATATCAACGCCCTCATTGAAACGGGCCGGCAGGCCGAGGCGGGACGCCTTATCGAACAGCGTCTGGCCGCCCTGGACGGCGGAATCCTCAAGGGCAGGTACTACTTTCTGCGTTCCAGGCTGCGGAACAACGAAGACGCGGCGATGAACGATCTGCGGGCAAGCCTCTTCGAGGACCCTAAAAACCTCGACGCCCTTATCGCGATGTTTGAAATATACCACCGCCGCCGGGATACCAGGCGGGCGGCGTATTACTTTAGGCAGGCCGCGGCCCTGGCCCCGAATAACCCGGTGCTTAAGCGTTACGAGGCCGAATACCGTTAAATGAGGATTGCCCTTTTAACGGCCGTGGGAAAAACCCCGAAAAGCCGGTCCAGGGAATCCTCAGGTCCATAAGAAGTTCCCGCGGCCTTATTGTATTTTTTAATCACCAGGGTTTTCTCTTCTTTGTTTCCCGAATAGATCGCCGATGAATAGGCGGCCCTGAAAAACCCCAGATCGGCCAGGGCTTCGGTGGAAAGGGAACCGTAACGGCGCCGGGCCTGGTTATCCACCACCGCCGAGGGGCCGTCGTAGCCTATGGTGAAGATAAAATAATCCCGGGGAAGCATGACGCCCTAGACCGCGGGAGAAAAATCGGCCTTGGTCGCCCCGCAAAGGGGGCAAACCCAATCATCGGGAATATCCTTAAAGGCCGTACCGGGTTTTATCCCGCCGTCGCTGTCCCCCACGGCGGGATCGTACACATAACCGCAAATGCAGACATATTTTTCCATAACGGTGCTCCTTACATCTTCCCCTAAGTATAGTGTAAAGAAAACGGACTGTCCATGAAGCTTACAACAGGTTAAAGGGTTTTAACAGCTTGTCTACCTCCACCGGTTTGCCGTTTTCATCATCCACCGTAACCTTGGCAAAAACCCACCCTTCAACGGCATCCGGGTCTACCCCGGCATTGATAAAGGGTTCGGGGTTCAAGACAAATACCATATCCTTGTCGTTGGTATTCATGTCTTTGGCCCATTCAAAAAGGTTCCCCCCTGCGAGGTTTACCCCGTAATGATCCAGCGCTCCATGGTACCCAATGCTGCTCCGCTTCAGTTTGACTATCTGTTCATATGAAGCGATGGGGGTGGGCTCTCCCGAATACTTCAAAACTTCCTGCCCCAATTTGGTCCCCACGATGATCGTGTCATCAAGAACCGTGATGCTTTCGGGCAGCCGGTTTACATCAAGCCCCGCGTCTATAAACGGCTGCGCTTCGAAAACGATCATTACGTCATGCAGGGGGCTTTCGCTGTAGTTTTTGCTCCAGATGAATTTTGCGCTCCCGTCCGGGGCAAAGAGAACCCATCCGCCGGTCATTTCATCGCTTACAATTTCCCGGGGCGCGTTGTTCAAGAGGGCCCTGAAGGATTTAACCGATTCCGTCCCGACCACATCCAATTTTCCACAGGCGGCGCTCAGAAGGGCCGTAAGGACCATCCCGCCTGAGAACAGTTTCGTTACAGTTCTTTTCATGTTTTTCTCCGTTTTTTCCCAAAATATAGTATTTAGCCCTTAAGGGCCTTAAACCGCTTAAGCCGAAGGGCGTTAGTCAAAACCGATACGGAACTCATACTCATGGCGGCGGCGGCGAATATCGGGTTCAACAGGGGGCCGCCGAAAATATGCAGTACCCCCGCCGCAATGGGAATTCCCACAACGTTATAGCCGAAGGCCCAAAACAGATTCTGCTTAATATTACGGATCGTCTTTTTGCTCAAATTGATCGCCGTAGGCACATCCATGAGGTCGCTCCGCATAAGCACGATGTCCGCCGATTCCATGGCAACATCCGTACCGGAACCGATGGCGATGCCGATATCCGCCTGGGCTAAGGCGGGGGCGTCGTTGATGCCGTCCCCGACCATCGCAACATAACTGCGGCGCTTCGGGGAAGCCCCCGGACGCTTCCCCGAAGCCGTTCTGTTTTGTAGTTTTTTTACCTCCGTGGATTTGTCCTGGGGTAAAACTTCCGAAAGCACCCGGTCTATTCCCACCTGTTTGGCAATGGCGGCGGCGGTCCTCCGGTTGTCCCCGGTGATCATGGCAACCTCTATGCCCATTTTGTGAAGGCCCTCAATAGCGGCCCTGCTGCCGGGCTTTACCACGTCGGCTACGGCGATAATTCCGGCAAGGCGAAAACCCCCGTTGTCCGCGTCAGGGGCCAGGGGGCCGAAGGCGACGTACATGGGGGTTTTCCCTTCCCCCGCCAGGCTGTCCGAAGCGCTTTCCAGTCCGGCAAGGGAGACGCCCCTTTCCTCCATGAGTTTCCGGTTTCCGGCCAGGACCCGGCACGGATGACGGGTCCCGCTTTCGGGTCCGCTTTTACCGCCTTCCATGGCCGTATCAAGCACTACCTCTATGCCCCGGCCCGTTAACGCTTCAAAATGTTCCACGGCAAAAAGCGGCAGCCC
>JAISRD010000180.1 GCA_031273835.1 Treponema sp.
AGTTCCCGTTCACGAGCTACCTGGCCGGTATGGTAGGTCAGTGCAAGGATGGAACCTTTACCTCCCATGTCCTGGACCATTTTAGCAACGATGGGTTCGGCAAAAAGGCCGCCTGAACCATTGGTTACCGCAATCGTATCGCCCATACCACCGCCCCAGGTTCCTACTACAGCGCCTGCCTGCTCGGCAGCCCTGAGTCCCATTCCCAGGGAAGTAACGGGGAATACCAGGTCAATAATTACCTTGGCGCCCCGGGTCGCGAGGTTCTGGATAGCCGCATTTGCCTCATCGGCGTTACCGTGGGCGTCAATGGTGATTACTTCCCAGCCTAATTCTTTAGCCCGGGCTGTCGCGCCGTTGATGGTTCTAGCATTGCCGGAATCGTTTACATCAATTGAGACCATGCCCAGAGTGATCGTTTCTGCCGTTTCCTCGTCGGCTTTTTCCTTACATCCTAAAAACATAAGGACCCCTATCAGCAGAACTGTACCAAGCTTTAATACTTTCTTCACAATACTCCTCCATAAGGAAAATTTTCTACCATTACAATCGCTGTAATGGATTGTATTCATTCTGTCCTGATAATTCAAAAGTGTCAAGTAATTTTTAATAAAATTTCTATTATTTTCATAAAATTTTATTAAAATAACTAGTAAAATATTTTATTTCCATGGTATATTTGGAAAAAATATGGTAGACTTTGAAAATCAGGTCTAATTTAAGGATCAAATAGTGAAACCGACACTACAAGAAATAGCCCGGATTGCGGGTGTATCCCTTTCTACAGCTTCACTGGTACTTTCTAATAAGGGGAAAATCTCCGGAGAAGTCCAGGAGAAGGTCAGAACCGTGGCTAGTTCCCTAGGATACAGACGAACCGTACCCATTTCATTATCAAAAACTGAGTCCATAGCAGTATTGTTCCATTTTGATAATTTTTTAGCCCATACCTGGAATATGCTGCGGCAGGTAACCGTGGAACTACAGACCCATTTGCAAAAAAACAACTATCTCACCATACTTATCCCGATTACGTACGCAATGCCGGATAATGAAATCTTTAATAAAGTGATAAATTCAGGTGCCCAGGCGGTTTTTTCGATGCATTTCGGTAGGGAACGGCTTTTTATTCGCCTTGAAGAGGCATCTATACCGGTGGTAGTGATCATCAACAGCCAATTTCAGTCCCAATTTCATACTGTTTGCGCCGACAACTTTCAAGGAAGCTGCGAAGCCGCATCGTATCTGATAAACCTCGGCCACCGGAATATCGTATATGCTGAATTTGACATATACCAGCTGCCGAGTACCCTGAGCGATCGTTATCTGGGTTTTCTTAAAGCGATACAGGAATCAGGCCTTACGTTGCCGGAGCAGAACAAACTTCACCTCAATATCAACGAGCCGACGGATATCAAACAAAAATTAAAAGTTGTTTTTGCTGTCCCCCCAGCCATCCGGCCGACGGCTATCTTTTTTATTGATGATTATCTTGCCGCCCACTGTATTCATATCCTGTGGGACCTTGGCATCACCTGTCCCGGGGATATCAGCATCATAGCCGCCGGAGAAGTGTTGGACTACCATGAGCCCTTTATCTACAAGTTTACAACTATGAGAACTAACCCCGAATTGTTGGGCAAATTCAGCGCGGAAATGTTCTTTAATATTCTGGAAAATCCGCTTGAAAGTAATCATGTACTCAAAATAAAGCAACAGCTCGTAGAACGGGGAAGCTGCCGCAGAATTTCCACCAACGGAACAATGACATAAAAGCCGTTTCCCAAGACATAAGCTCTAATCCATAACTCCGCACAAATTAGGCTGTCTATCGTATAATTCCTTGTATGATAATAACTTACGTGAAACATTAGGCTCCCTAATTATACTGTCTATTCATACCGTAATTCTTATGTAACTCTATACCCGGTAAGGAATTAAAAATATAGGCATCCTAAAATCAGCGGAGTTAGGGTCTAATACTTGCCGACGGTTTCAGTAGTGCCTTTTCTTATTTAATCCGCTCAATTTTCTTATTTCGCCGCGAGGACCTTCTCCGCGGCCGCGGGGAGCGCCGCGGAGAATGAGATGGCCCCGTCCCGGCCCCGGGCGGCAAAGACCGTACCGGGGGGATACTGTTCCCGGAGAAGGAGCATTGAAAGGGGGTCCTCCAGTTCTTTTTGTACCGCCCGGCGCAGGGGGCGGCCTCCGTATTTGGGGTCCCAGCCCTTTTTAAGGAGCAGTTGTTTCGCCCCGGAATCCAGTTCCAGGCGGTAGTCCTGTTCGCCGAGCCTGAGGGCAAGCTCGTCAAGCTGAATGTCAAGGATGGCCTCGATCTCCCCTTCGGAAAGGGCGTTAAAGACTATCACGTCGTCCACCCTGTTGATAAACTCGGGGTTAAACAGCCTGCGCAGTTCCGAAAGGGCCGCCGCCTCAATCTCCGCGCCGTCCAACAGGGCCGATCCGGCGGAAAAACCCAGTTTAGCCTCCCGGGAAATTTCCCGTGCCCCGGCGTTGCTGGTCATGATCACCACGGTATTCCTGAAACTCACCGTATGCCCCAGGTTATCCCGCAGTTCCCCTTCCTCAAGTATCTGCAAAAGGAGGTTGAACACATCCCGGTGGGCCTTTTCGATTTCGTCGAAAAGCACCACCCGGTAGGGATTGCGCCGGATGTTTTCGGTAAGGATTCCCCCTTCCTCATAACCTATATAACCGGGGGGCGCCCCGGTAAGCCGGGAGGTATTGTGTCTTTCCATAAAATCCGACATGTCGATGCGGACCAGTGATTCGCCGGAGCCGAAGAGGTATTCCGCCAGGGCTTTGGCAAGGAGGGTCTTGCCGACCCCGGTGGGGCCTAAAAAGATGAAGGAACCCTGGGGCCGCCGGGGGGAGGCGATTCCCGTCCGGGAACGGCGTACCGCCTGGCTTATACGGCGCACCGCCTCGGCCTGGCCCACCACGGTTCTGTGAAGCTCCTCCTCAATATGGAGCAGCCGGCGGGACTCCCCTTCGGCAAGCCGGTTGAGGGGTATCCCCGTGGCTTCCGATATGACCCGCCTTATATCGTTCTCGTCCACCGGCAGGGGGTTTTCCAGGCTTTCCCAGGAGGATCGGAGCTGTTCAAGCCGCAGGCGGAGGCTCCGCGCCCTGTCGCGGAGCTCCGCTGCCCGCTCATAGTTTTGCTTGTCCACCATGGCGAGCTTTTCATCGGAAAGGCGCCGTATCTCCTGTTCCATGCCGGCAACCTCGGCGGGCTGTACGGAGAATTCAAGGCGCTTCATGGCCGCCGCTTCGTCCAGTACATCAATGGCCTTATCGGGCATGTAGCGGCCGGAAATAAAACGCTGGGCGAGCCGTGCGGCGGCTTCCACCGCGCCGGGGGTATAGCTGACACGGTGGTGTTCTTCGTACTTTTTTTGTATTCCCCGCAGGATGGCCGCCGTTTCTTCCGCGTTCGTTTCTTCCACCAGGATGGACTGGAAACGCCGTTCCAGGGCGGCGTCCTTTTCAAAGTACCTGCGGTACTCCGCAAGGGTGGTGGCCCCGATACATTGAATCTCTCCCCGGGAAAGGGCGGGTTTAAGCATATTCGAGGCGTCCACCGTTCCCTCGGCCCCCCCCGCCCCTATGATCGTATGGATCTCGTCAATGAAGAGTATGATATTTCCCGCCTGGATTATTTCTTTCTTTATTTTTTTGATCCTTTCCTCAAATTCGCCCCGGTACTTGGTTCCGGCCACCACCGCCCCCATATCCAGCGAAAGGATACGGCGGCCTGAAAAAGCCTCGGGCGCGTCCGGCCCGGCAAAGTATCCGGCAAGGCCCTCTACAATGGCGGTTTTTCCCACGCCGCTTTCCCCCACCAGGATGGGGTTGTTTTTGCAGCGCCTCGCAAGTATGCGCACCGCCCGGCGTATCTCCTTTTCCCTCCCTATTACCGGATCAAGCTTTCCCTGTTTTGCCAGGAAGCTTAGATCCCTGGAATACTCGTCAAGCAGCGGAGTCAGAACAGGATAAACGGCGGGCTTTGCCCTGGCGGCGGCCTCCCGGCTGGTCCTTATGGGGTTCACCGCGGTTTCCACAGCCACCCTGAGCATTTCCGCGTCCACGGCTCTGAAGGACAGATAATTCTGTACCGGCCTGCTCTGTTCCCGCAGGGCGGCGAAGAGAAAATGCTCGGTTCCGATGTATTCCCTGCCCTGTATGCGGGCCTCCTCCGCGGCGTTTTCCAGAAGCTGCCTGGTCCGCTTGGCCGGGGGTACGTCGCCGGGCAGCAGGGCCGCGGTCCCTCCGTCATGCCCTGAAAGGCGCACGCGCTTTACCTCATGTTCAAGGGCCTCCCGGAATTCCTGCAGATCAATGCCTAAAAAAAGCAGGGCCTTGCAGGCCGTACCGGCGCCTTCTTTCAGCACGGAAATAATGATATGCTCAGGCAGAAGCTGATCCGCGTTGGACCGGCGCGCCTCGTGCTGTGCGTCGATGGTTAAAATACGCTGGGCCCTGTTGGTAAGTCCCTTGAACAATGCCGCCCCCTACCGGTAAGTATAAAAGCAAGATAGAAGCAAAATCAAGGCTGTCAAGTATATTTCTGCAATTACCAGGCGAGACCCTCGAATAATCCCGAATAATATTGAATAATTATGCGGTAAACTTAGGTTTGTCGGAGATAACAGGCCGCCGCAGGGTCCTGCGGCCCTTCCGGCGCTCATTCTTCCCGCCGGATTTTCCCCCCCAGCAGGGCAAGCCGTTCGGTAAGGTTTTCATAGCCCCGCTCGATCTGGTATACATTGCGGATCACGCTGTTTCCCTCCGCCGCCATGGCGGCGATTACCATGGCCATGCCGGCCCGTACGTCCGGGCTGGTCATCTCCGATCCGGCGAGTTTTGCGGGGCCGCTTACCACCGCCCGGTGGGGATCGCAGAGCACGATGCGGGCCCCCATGCCGATAAGCTTATCCACAAAGAACATACGGGATTCAAACATTTTTTCGTAGACCAGCACGGTCCCCTCCACCTGGGTGGCGGTAACAATGATGATGCTGGTAAGATCCGGCGGAAAGCCCGGCCAGGGGGCATCGTCTATTTTGGGAATCATCCCTCCCAGATCGTGGTTTACCTTCATGGCTTGATTCTTCGGAACCCTAAGGCTTGTTCCCTCATGTTCCCAGCTTATGCCGAGTTTACCGAAGGCCATCTTCGCGGGCCGCAGCTCCGCCGGTTTAACGCCGCCGATAACCAGTTCCCCCCTGGTGGCCGCCGCCAGGCCGATAAAGGAACCCACTTCCATATAATCCGCGCCGATTGCATAATCGCAGGAGCCAAGTTTCTTTACCCCCCTTATGGTAAGGATGTTGGAGCCTATCCCCTCAATAAGGGCCCCCATGGCCCGGAGCATACGGCACAAATCCTGCACATGGGGCTCGCTTGCCGCGTTGGAGATGATCGTGGTCCCCTCGGCAAGGACGGCGGCCATAACGGCGTTTTCAGTGGCGGTAACCGATGTTTCGTCAAGAAAGATATCCGCCCCCTTGAGTTTTTTAGCGGTAAAGGTAAAGGCGTTTTTGACGGCCACCGCCGCCCCCAGCTCGGTAAGGGCGAGAAAATGGGTGTCCAGTCGGCGGCGGCCTATCACATCCCCGCCGGGGGGCGGAAGTACGGCCTTGCCGGTCCTGGCAAGGAGGGGTCCGGCAAAGAGTATGGAAGCCCGGATTTTTTTTGCCGCCTCGGCGGGAACCCGGGAACTTTTGATGTTTCCCAGGCTGAGTTTATACGCGTTTTTTTCAAGCTCCTCCACGGCGCCGCCGAAGGAACGGTACACGTCCAGCATAACCTGAACGTCCTCAATATCGGGGATGTTTCTTAAAATTACCGGATCATCGGTAAGGATCGCCGCCGCGATACAGGGAAGGGCGGCGTTCTTATTGCCGCTGGCCTTGATGGTCCCGCCTACGGGGACTCCTCCGGTGATCAGGTACTTGCTCATAAGGCCAATGTATCAGGGGGGATTGTTAAAGTAAAGGGACCGCAATGCCTCAAAACTAAAACTCCCGGCACGACCGGAAAGCCGGCTATCCGGACAACCCTACTCTTCCAGAATAAGCAGGGTCTTGGGGTCCAGCCGCAGGGCCAGGTGTTCCAGATTTACCGTATCCCTGTCCTTGGAAGCGGAAAGTTCGATATGATCCGGTTTAGGCTCAAGTACGATAACCACGTCGATAAGGTCGGCAAAATCCTTGATAACCAGGGGTATATTGTGCTTGTCGTAAAAGGGCTCGGCGCCCTTCACGGTACAACTGTACCAAAAGGAAATCCCCAGTTCCTCCGCGCCAGAACGTACCATCTCCATGCGTTCCCTGCTGGTCCGGGAAAAATCAAAGCCGTCGATAATAATCGCCTCGGCGTTTACCCCCCCGTCGACTATCAGGGCCCTCAGGCTCTTTAAGATCTGCGGCCCGGTTACGCCGTCCTGGCTGAAGTTAAGCAGCACCCTGTTCCTAACCGTCTCGTTCTTCACATCCCGGGCATGGTCGAGGTTTTTCTTCCTGGTAAATTCATCAAAAATATCTTCGTACCAGGAAAGTACATAATCGGTATGCTGGGTAAAGGAAACGTGGATTACCTTTTTACCCTGGAGCAGCTTATCCAGGGCAATCTGAACCAGCACCGATGTTTTTCCTATCCCCGAAGGGGAAGCGATTATGCCGATTTCCCCCGCCTTAAGGCCCCCGTGGATGGACTTCTCAAAAATACGCACCGGACTGCGCTGAATCAATTCTTCCTTAATCATTACTTTCCTTCCTTCCTTTTTTTTGCTTCAAATTCCTTGATCAGCGCCTCGCTTATGCTCGAAGGCACCTTGCCGTACTTTTGAAATTCCATGGTAAACTCCGCTTTGCCCTGGGTAAGGGAACGGAGTACCGTGGAATAACCGAACATCTCGCTTAGGGGGACCTCGGCTTCGACCCGGCTAAAGGTCCCGTCTTCGGTGGACGCCGATATTATACCACGTCTTTGATTGATGGAAGCAAAAATATTTCCCTGGAATTCCGTGGGGCCCTCTACGGAAACCTTCATGATAGGTTCCAGTATGGAGGGCCTGGCCTTGCCGTAGGCTTCCCGAAAGGCGCCGATGGCCGCCATCTGGAAGGCGATGTCCGAAGAGTCCACCGGGTGGGATTGGCCGTCGTTGATCACGCAGCGTATGTTCACCACGGGGAAGGCGATGAGGCTGCCCTTTTTGACCGCCTCCTTGAAGCCCTTGTTGCAGCTTGGTATGAATTCGGTGGGAATCGCGCCGCCCTTGATATTGTCCACAAACTCGTAGTCCCCGTCGGCAAAGGGCTCCATGTAACCCGCCACACGGCCGTACTGTCCTGAACCGCCGGTCTGCTTTTTGTGGGTATAGTTGAATTCCGCCCTGGCGGTGATCGTTTCCCGGTACGCAACCTGGGGCATGCCGGTTTCAACCTCGCACTTGTATTCCCGGCGCATGCGCTCAATGTACACTTCCAGGTGCAGTTCCCCCATGCCCTGCACGATGGTTTGATTCGACTCCGGGTCCACATAGGTACGGAAGGTGGGGTCCTCTTTGGTAAAACGGTTAAGGGCCTTGGCCATCTGGTCGGCGGATTTTTTATCCCTGGGGGTAATTGCCAGGGAGATGACCGGATCGGGGACGTACATTGAGGTCATGGCGTAGTTAAGGCCGCCGCCGCAGAAGGTATCCCCGGAGGCGCACTCAATCCCGAAGAGGGCCACAATATCGCCGGGGGAACCCTCGTTGATATCCTCCATGTTATCCGAGTGCATACGTACCAGGCGGCCCACCTTAAATTTCTTCCGGGACCGGGTATTGGTAAGCTCGTCCCCCTTTTTGAGGGCCCCCTGGTAGATACGCACATAGGTAAGCTGGCCGTACTGGCCGTCCTCAAGCTTGAAACCCAGGGCAATGGTGGGGCTCTTTTCATCACAGGAAAGTTCCTTTCTTTCCTCGTTGTTGTCCAAATCCAGGGCATAGTTCTTTACTTCCGTAGGATTGGGAAGGTAGCAGCCCACCCCGTCCAGGAGGGTCTGAATGCCCTTGTTTTTGTAGGCCGAGCCGACCATGACGGGGACAAATTTTTCGTCCAGGGTTCCCCGGCGTATCGCCTGACGGATAAGATCCTCCCCTATGTTCCCGCCGGCCAGGTACTGTTCCGCCAGTTCATCGCTGAACAGGGAAACCGCGTCGATCAGTTCCTCCCGGTATTTTTCGGCGTCCTTTTTAAGGTGGGGGGGTATCTCGGCGGAGCGTATGATCTCTCCGGCGGGGCCGTCAAAGTACAGGGCTTTCATGGTAACAAGATCCACCACCCCCTCAAGTTTATCCTCAAGTCCTATGGGAAGCTGTATAAGCACCGCGTTAAGGCCGAGCTTTTCCCGAAGCTGATTCTTCACCTTGAAGGGATTCGCCCCGGTCCTGTCGCATTTGTTCACAAAGGCAATGCGGGGTACATGGTAGCGCTTTAATTGGCGGTCCACGGTAATGGACTGGGACTGGACCCCGCCGACCGCGCAGAGTACCAGCACCGCCCCGTCCAGGACCCGCAGGGACCGCTCAACTTCTATCGTAAAGTCCACATGTCCGGGGGTATCGATCAGATTTATCGTATAATCCTTCCACTCAACCTGGGTAGCGGCGGATTGTATGGTGATGCCCCGTTCCCGCTCCAGTTCCATGTGATCCATGGTGGCCCCCACGCCGTCCTTGCCCCGGACTTCGTGGATCGCGTGAATCTTATTGCTGTAAAAAAGAATACGCTCCGACAGGGTTGTCTTGCCGGAGTCGATATGCGCGCTGATTCCGATGTTCCGCATCTTGGTAATATCGATGCCCATGTATTAAGCTCCTTATAATGATTTTACTGGATGATTAAAACCGCTGGATAGACTAAAACAATGCTGCTTTAGATTTAAGATTTGTTAAACACGATGCTTTCAACTATGGCCCTTTGTTTTGCTTTTTCTTCATCATTGATGCTGCCGGTAAGCTTATTGTACGCCAGATTAACCGCGGCTCCGCCCACAATGGTAGAATACTGCCGTGTATATATAAAACCGCCCCCATTCTGGCTCTGCCTGACGGTGAGAACAAAATAGACCTTCCCGTTTATCCTTTCTGTCGGCTCAGGACGGGCATCGACGCCCATGGCCTGATACTCTTCCGCCAGCGTTTCGGGGGTTACCAGCTCCGCCAGGGCCTCTTCCGAATAATTGCTAAAGTCGCCTATCTGGTTACTTCCCTCGTAATTAAAGGACGTAAGCACATATTCGGAATCAAATTCCCGGGGCATGGCGTTAAGAAAGATCCCCGACTGGGGAAAGGTCAACTGAATTGCCTTTACATCAATATTCCGTTCTTTAAGCAGTTCCGGATGGGTAACTTTGGTCCGGGTTATGACACAATAATCGGAAGGAAGGGAAATATTCAGTTTCAGTTCAGGAAGACGGTATACCGTCAATTTTACCCTGCCGGTCTGGGCCTGAACGCAAAGGGCGGCCATGGTCAGAAAAACGACGACAAATGAAACTAAAAGAAAACTACGCCTCATACCTGTGATAATACACGCAATTTTCAAAGAATTTCAAGTGCCCGCAACATACCACCGGAAGTATCCGGGAACCGCCTCAAATTTTCCGCAGTATCTCCAGGGGCCGCAGCTTCCCCGCCCGCCGGGCGGGGAGGAAAGCCGCGGTACAGGAACAAAAAACCGTAAAAAGGCCGATAAAAAACACCGTCTTCCAGTCGATAACGATGGGAATTTCCTGCAGGTAATAATCAGGGTCCAGAAGCTTTACCTCCCCTCCCCAGGGGGAAGCGAAAAAGCCCAGGGCCCGCTCCAGAAAGCGGATGATGGGATTGATAAAGCGGCCTATAATGAGCCCCAGAAAGGTACCCAAAAGCGCCCCGGTAAGGCCGGTGAGGAAGGAGCCCCACAGAAATACGGCGGTGGTCTGCCCCGGCCCGGCGCCGCCCGTTTTAAGCACGGCGATTTCCCGCTGCCGCTCCAGGGCAAGCATGGAAGTGGCGGAGGAAACATTTACCGCCGCCACGATAACCAAAAGGGCCATGATAAAGAGGAGTATCTGCTTGGTGGATTCAAAGGAACGGTATAGGGAGTTGTTGAGCTGCTTCCATGTATAGACCCCAAAGCCGGGGCCCAATTTTCCCATTAAATCCCGGGCGGTTTTATCCGGCAGGCCGTAGGGATCGCCGATCTTAAGCAGTACGAAGGATTGATACAGCAGGGGTGAAAGAAGTTCCTCCCCGGCGCTGTAATTCATGACGCACCACAGGGAATCCAGTTCCCGGTAGCCCGAGGAGATGATCCCCTTTACGGTAAAGATCGTAACCCTGGGACTGTAGCCGCCGTCCGCCCCGGTCCTCACCGTCATGATCCGCACCGTTTT
>JAISRD010000004.1 GCA_031273835.1 Treponema sp.
TTCCGATCAGCGCCGCGAACGGCGCCGGGACGGATAAACTGCTCAGTACCGCCCTGACCATGTACGGCCAGCTGTGCCGCCGGACGGAAACGGCGGAACTTAACGCCGCCCTTGCCCGCTGGCTTGAAGAGTGCCCCCCTCCCTCCGGGCCCCGGACCCGCTTTAAGGTAAAGTACGCCGTCCAGGTTTCCCAAAGGCCGGTGAAGTTTGTATTTTTTGTTTCCCGCCCCGATGCGGTAAACGACGCCTACCGATCCTACCTGCGTAACAAGATACGCAAAGACCTGGGTTATTCCATGATACCGGTGGAACTGGAACTGCGTCCCAGCAGAAAAGAACGGCATAAGGCTTAGCGGGTAAAGCTGATGTTTCCCGGCCTCTTTCCCCCCCTGTCGAATGAAGTACGGCAGGATCTTGAAAAACTCCTTTCCCTGATCGACGAGGTCTTTCCCGTTCCCGGCCGTTTCCGTTCCCGCCTTCCTCAGGATGTGGCGGAATGTTCCCGCCTCCTTAGCGGCGGACGCTCCGAGCGGGACGGGGGCTACCTGGGCCGTCCCCGTCTCCTGTCGGCCTATCTGCATTATTTTTTACCCTGGAATGTTTTCAGGCTTTGCCGCCTGTTTGGCGGCATGGAAGGGAGCCTTGAAACTTACGCCGATCTTTCCGACGGGGATGCGGTAAGCGATCTGGGGTCCGGCCCCCTGACCCTGCCTTTGGCCATGGCCATAGCCCTGCGAAAACTCCGGCCGGTAAAACTTGAATTCCGCTGCGTGGACAGAACCGGAGCGGTCCTTGAAGCGGGAAAAAAGCTTTTCGACACCTTTACCGGGGGAATGGAAAAGAACTGGACCGTGAAAACCATACGGGGCCCCCTTGAAGCGGAAATTTACGGGAAGCGGGCCAGGCTTGTAACGGCGGTGAATGTTTTTAACGAAAACGGAAACTACGGCGGACAAAAAGTCCGGGCCCTTCTGTCGTCCCGCTGTGCGGAGGACGGTTCCATTCTGGTTGTTGAGCCCGGCATCCCCCAGGGGGGGGCTTTTATCTCAGGGCTCCGCAGGGCTTTACAGCAAAGCGGAAGGGCGCCGGTCCTGCCCTGTACCCACAGCGCCCCCTGCGCCATGGACAGGCATTCCCCCTACGGTCCCCGGCGCGGGCATGGAGAAAAGTGGTGCCACTTTTCCTTTGATACCCTGGACGCCCCCGGAGCCCTGCGCCGGCTTTCCGCCGCCGCGGGAATCCCCAAACAAAGGGCGTCCTTGAGCTTCCTCCTGGCCGGCCCTGTATCGCAGGCCGCCGTACCGGCGGCGGATATAAACCGCCTGGGGGAAAACGCCCCCCGGAGCGCCGTAATGGATGTGCGCATTATTTCCGATATGTTTCCCCTTCCGGCGGAACCCCGCGGTCCCAAGCCGGGAACCTGGGGGCGTTACGGCTGTTCGGAGGAAGGTCTTGTTCTTGCCGTCGGCAGCAGAAACAGGATGGACGCCGCGCCTCCGGGCGCCCTTGTTAGGGTAAGCAGGCAAATCGGCGGCGCGGAAAAGCGGGATCGAAAAAGCGGCGCCCTGCGGGTTGAAGTCCCCGATGACGCCGCACCCGCAATTCACTGAAAGAAGAGGAAGCCGTGGGCCAGGGACGGCGGAGGGTACTTTCATTTACTTATACAATATCCGGAATCGCGGGCTTTGCCCTCTTTTGAACAGGCGGCGTTTAACTTTTCTTCAGGTACTTCCGCAGGGCGGTGAGCACTTCGTCCAGATCAAGGGGCTTCCCCACATGGGCGTTCATTCCCGCGGCGAGGCATTTCTCCACATCCTCCCTGAAGACATTGGCGGTCATGGCTATTATGGGTATCCGCGCGCCCCCGGGGGATTTATGGTCCGCTTCCCAGGCTCTGATACGCCGGGTGGCTTCGTAGCCGTCCATTTCCGGCATCTGCACGTCCATAAAAATCAAATCGTATTTTTCCGGGCCCTCGGTAAAGATCCTTACGGCCTCGGCGCCGTTTTCAACGCAGTCAATGGCCAGGGACGTGGGGGCCAGCAGGGAAAGTACGATTTCCCGGTTGATTTCCACATCTTCGGCCAGCAGCATGCGGCGCCCCTCGAAGTTATCCATCTGTTCCGGTTTTGCCCCGGCGTCCGCCATAAGCATATCCTGCCCAAGGCAGCGGCTCATGCAGTCCGCGATGGCCGAAGGGAACAGGGGCTTGGATAAAAATTTATCCACCCCGGCGGTTTTCGCTTCACTTTCGATGGAGGTCCATTGGGCGGAGGAGATCATGATTACCACCGATTTGCCGCCCCTGCTCTTGATGCGCCGGGAAAGCTCTATGCCGTCCATGCCGGGCATTTTCCAGTCCACAAAATAAATATCGTAGGGACCGTTTTTATCGATAAGGGACAAAGCCTCTTCGCCCCCCGCGGCGGTCTGGAGGGAAAATTCCAGGCGTTCGGAAATCTCCCCGAAGTACTCCCTGATATAATCCTCGTCGTCCACCGCCAGTACCCTTAAGTTCTTCCAGCTTACTCCGGGGCCGAGCAGGCTTTCCTGCAGCTGCTGTCCCCGTTTGATCCGCACCCGGAACGTAAAGGTGGAGCCGCTGCCGGGTTCGGATTCCACCCAAATATCGCCGTTCATCATTTCCACGATGCGTTTTGAAATCGCCAGGCCCAGGCCCGTACCGCCGAACTTTCTGGAGGTACTTGAATCGGCCTGCTCAAAAGAAGAAAAAAGCCGGGACTTCTGTTCGCCGGTAATTCCTATGCCGGAATCTGCCACGCTTATCTTAATCGTACAGACCCCGTTTTCTTCGCTTTCCAGTTCCGTCTTAAGCCGTATCGAGCCCCCCTCGGGGGTAAACTTGACGGCGTTGGAAAGCAGATTTGAAACCACCTGGGAAAGGCGCTGATCGTCCCCGTGGAGAAAACGGGGTATACGCCTGTCTATATGGACGGTGAAAACGAGATGTTTTTCGTCTATGCGGAAATTGATAACGTTCACCATTTTCTGGAGCGTCTTTTCAAAGTCGAAGTCCGCAAAGGAAAGCTCAAACTTGTTCGCCTCTATCTTTGACATATCCAGGACATCGTTGATGATACCCAATAGATGAATGGAGGCGTCGCCTATTTTGTCCAGGCAGTATTCCTTCCTCTCGATATCCCGGGAGGATTTTGCTATTGTCGTCATGCCTATAATGGCGTTCATGGGGGTCCGTATCTCATGGCTCATGTTGGCGAGAAAGACGCTCTTTGCCTGGTTTGCCTGGTTCGCCTCGTTAAGGGCGGTGTCGCGTTCCCTTTCCCGCAGGTCCCGGTTCAGCACCCCGGCGATAACGCTGTTTGCGGTAACGACAAGCTGCCGGTCGCTTTCCGTCCAGGCCCTGATGCGGAAACATTCTTCTATGCTCATGACGGCCCAGAATGCGCCGCTTACATACAGGGGCGTCATAATGAAGGACTTGATCCCCACGGCCTCCATGGCCTTATATTCGGGATGGCGCCTGACATCGCTGCAGCAGATAAGCGGGATATCCGGAGGCTGCTCTTTGGGGAAAGAGCCGACAATGCCGCTTAACCCTTCCCTTGCGGGGGCGGTAGAAATGCCGTCCGTACCGCACCAGACATAAACGGCGTAGCTTGTGTTCTCTTCGATAACGCCGATCAGTATGCGGCTTACCCTAAGAAATTCCCCGGTTATGCGCAGCGCGTCGTTAATGATAGAAGAGGTATCCTCCGAAGAAACAAAACCCTGGGCCAGCTGCGACATAAGCTGCTGCTGCCTGAAACGCCGGGAAAAATCCAGTTCTTTTTTCTTATAAATGAAGAAACTTAAAAAACCGGAGGTGATTACAAAAGCGCTGGAAACCAGAAGCATCAGCGAAAGAATGAGGGTACGCCGCCATGTCAGCATAAGCTGATCGTCGGGTATATCCACCCCGGCAAGGGCCTCGATTTTCCCGTCCGGGCTGAACACCGGGGCATAGGCCGAAAGAATCCGGTCATAGCCCGGTGAATATTCCCCCAGATCGGTGGCGGCGGCCCTTCTTTCCTTAAGGGCCCTGATGGGGGCTTCTTCCCCCGGTATGGGGCCGGTGGCGAGGTTTACCGTTTCTTCGGTCAGATCGTTGTCCAGGATGAACTGCCACCATTCCCCGTTTTCATCAAGGGGGCGCAGATAATAGACAAACAGGACGTTGGATTCATGGGCGAAGCGGATGGTCCGCTGTCTGATGTCGGTAAACAGGAGTTTTTCCATATCTTCGGGACCGGTAAGCTGGGCCAGCTCTTCCGCCGTAACCAGATGGGCGGCGGAGCGGCTTGCGGCCAAAAGCCGTTCGGTAACGCTTTCCCGCAGGAAACCCGCGATGGAATTAACCAGAAGGCTGGTAAAGATAGCAATGGACAATACCAGGACGGCGGCAATGGAAAAGAGGATAACCGCCGGATTATTGAGCAACACATTTTTTTTCGCCATTTTTTCCGCTTATATTTATTGTAGTCGAAAAGAAGATCTCTGTACAGGAGACACGGCGCCTCATCGAAAAGGTAACCCAGGGTCCGGCGGGGATAATTAACGGCGGTTTACGCAGGGACCTACTCGCTCCTCCCGCATGCGCGCTTCATTTTTTCCTCCCCCTGCGTTATACTTGGACTATGACCATAGAACAAAAGGTACAGAGCATATAGATGAGCATTGAAGTATTTGATCGCATTACCCAGGATCCGGATATTATGGGCTGAAAGCCGTGCATACGGGGTATGCGTGTTACCGTCAGCAACATACTCGCTCAGATAGGTGTGGGAGAGACCTTTGAAGAACTCCTTGAAGATTATCCGTATCTTGAACGGGAGGACATTCTTCAGGCCCTTCAATATGCCGCATGGCTTGCCAAAGGCCGTGAAGCCGCCTTGATTCAAGCATAAAACTATTTTATGAAAATCCTTATAGACATGAATCTGGCCGTGCGCTGGGCCGATATGCTTTCGAACCGGGGTATTGAAGCGGTTCATTGGACGGCGGTTGGAGAAGCGGCCGCTCCTGACCGTGTTATAATGGCATACGCAAGGGACAGAGCTTATGCGATTCTTACGAAGGACCTGGACTTTAGCGCCATTCTGGCTTTCACCCATGACGCCAAACCCAGCGTTATTCAAATACGGGCGGCGGATTCCCGGCCCGAAAAACTCCTTGAGCCTGTTTTCCAGGCGGTCAGCCGGTTTAGCGCCGATATTGAGCACAGCGCGATAGTTACCATTGATATGCAAAAACCCGTATTCATATTCTCCCCTTCGCCGCCGGAAAATCCTGATCTTGATCGCGATCCCCGCCCTAACCGCCATAACCCTGGCCGCCGCCCAGGAAGCCAGGGTTATAATGAGCGGGAAAATCAAGGTAGAATGGCAACATCCTCCCGTCACAAAGGAAGAATTGAAGGCGCAACTGGAGAAGACAGGGTAAGAAATATAGCCCATGCGCGATTTTTACTTTCAGGGCCAATTTAAAAAAGACCTCAAGCTGGTACAAAAACGCCATTACGATATGGATGAAATTTATGATGTAATCACCATGATCCTCCGGCAGGAACCCATTCCGATCCGTCCGGCTCCAGGTTCAACTTAATACGGGGCAATACCCCGCCATAGCGACCTATTCGCTCCTCCTGCCTGTGTAGTTCACTTTTTCCTCCAGCTGTGTTATACTGAAATTATGAGCAAAGAACTCCTTTTGAAAGAGATCGATACGCTTCCCCCGGCCTATATGGATGAAGTGGGGGATTTTGTCTCCTGGTTAAAACACCGGTGGATAAAAGAAACCGCCGCCATGGAAAGAGCGGCCGCCCTTGCGCAGGATGAATACCAAAACAACCGGGATTTAACCGCTTTTTCCGTATTGGACGGGGATGATTTTTATGAAACAAGGTGAGATATGGCAGATTAACCTTGATCCAACCGTTGGAGCGGAAATTCAGAAAACCCGCCCCGCCCTGATAGTCAATGTTGATGCCCTCGGTAAACTTCCGCTGGGGATTGTTCAACCGGAAATACTCGCACGGGCGCAAAAAGCGATTGCCCTCGTTATCGGTCATATATAACCTCTTTCCGAACTTGAACCTGTTGAGCAGCATGAAAAAATCCCCTTTTTCCGATCCGTCCGGCTCCAAATTCAATCTAATACGGGGCAATACCCAGCCATAGCGACCTATTCGATCCTCCCGCCTGTGCGCTTCATTTTTTCCTCCCCCTGCGTTATACTTGGACTATGACCATAGAACAGACCGTAGAAATACCGCAAAATCATGTGGTAACGTTTAAAATCGAGGTGCCGAAGGAACTTCCCGCCGGCACTTCGGCAAGAATTCTGATTACCATTCCCCGGCATCCTCATGCTATGGAATGTCCTCCCCTTACTCCTCTGTATCTAAAAAGCCTGTGTGCGCCAAAACCACAAAACGGATTGAAACCGGAGGAGGCGCTGGAAAATATGTTTGGCTGTTCCGCCGGCAGCGGCGATACGCTGGACGCATACATGGAACGGCGCCGGGCCGATAATGATCTGGAACGCGCCATTGAACACCGCCGGGAAAAAGAACGGGAACACTTTCGCCGGAGGACAGGGTCTTGATCTATGTTCTGGACGCGTGCGCGTTAATTGCCCTATTTAATATTGAACCGGGAGCCCAAAAGGTACGGGAATTGCTTTTGCGGGCCGCCACTGGTGAAATTACCGTTTACATCAATGCGGTTAATCTGCTTGAAGTCTACTATGACCGGATTAGAATAGAGGGGCTTGAAAAAGCAGAACAAATTCTACAATGGGTATATTCCTCGGCTGTCGAAGTTTTAGAAATCATTCCCGCTCCTGTTATTCGTGAAGCCGGTCGTTTCAAGGCTGCCTACGATATGTCTTTGGCCGATTCCCTTGCCTGCGCCACTTCTTCCTGGCTGTCCGCCGTATTGGTCAGCTCCGATCACGGCGAACTTGACGCGGTCGAAAAAGACGGGGGCCTCAAATTCCTCTGGATACGGTAAAAACCTACCCAGGGTTCCTTTTTCCGATCCGCCCGGCCCCAGGTTCAATCTAATACGGGGCAATACCCCGCCATAGTCTTAAGACTGCGGGCCGGGGGTCTCAGGATTCCACAGGGAGTTTTCAGGCTTGAGGGGGTGAAAAACCCCCTGAAAACCCGGTTTGCCCTCCCGCGCGGTCCCTGTTGGCCCGCCTGGACCGCCGTAAGCCCGCTTAGGCCCCCGGCGGGCCGTTTTGAAACGGCCTGAGGCTTATTTCAAACGGCCTTAGGGCTGTTTCAGACGGCGCGGGGGCTATTTCAAATAACCTAAAGGTTATTTGACACAGAAAGCGGGGGCCACCCCGTATGCTGAATTCGCCGGGGCGTTATTGGGAGTACCATTGGTATCAACAACACAGAAATTGACGGCGTCATTAGCCTTGGGGGATGCGCGCCAATACCCCGCCGCCGTATTACCGGTATTGTATTTTATACGGCGGCTGTCATTCGTATAATATTCAAGATACGCCTGATTGGCGGGGGTCTCCCAGGCCATTGATGAGTAGGTCTGGACGCCGTTTCCTATTTCAAATTCCGTGGGAAGCCAGAGTTTATCGGCTATGATATCGGCGCCTGACGCGGTGGAACCGCCGTTGGCCACCCGGCGGCTGGGGGCCCACACCACCGCGTCCGGTACTCCGGCGGCCTGTAACCCGGTATAAAAGTTACCGCTCCCGGTCCCATACAAATAGGCCTGCATCTCACTGGCCGCATAGCCCCCCGTATTATCAGTGGTTGAGTTCATCCGGCGGGTTCCCGGCACATTCTGGAACTGGAACACCACATGGGGGGTGTTGTTGCCGTTTTTGCCGTTAAAGGAGTTGATCCCCACCACCATGAGGGGCGTGGAGGCCGTCGTTGTACTAATGCCTCCGTCGCTGCTGTAAGCGGAAACCGAGAAGCTTCCGGCGGGCAGTTCGATAGAGTCGCCGAGCTGAATAATACCGGCGAAATCCCCCGCCTCCGGGGTGTTGATAAGCCAGTGCAACGCGTTAAACGCCTCGGTAACGCCATTCACTCCGGTTGTGGCTATGCTGAACCGGGCTTTCAGGTCCATTGCGCTCGCGGCAGTATTCACCGGCCAGCCGAAAATCAGTTTTACGACATATGGAAACGTAAAGCCCTCAAGGTCGTTGGCGTTGACGGTAAAGTGTATATAAGCGGTATCCCCCCGGGTGGAGGAAAGTACCGAAACGGGACCGGTTATCTCTGTATCACTGCTGTCTAATATGACCTGATCGTCCACCGCCCTGTGTATCGTTACCTGTGCGGTTTGTGTCGTATTATAGGTGGTTAAAATCACCGAATAGACACCGTCCCCCGCATACACGGCGGTATAGGGATCGTCCCAGTAAGTCACTTCGACGCTTTCCGGAAGGGTGTTGTCAAAAATCATCTTGACCGTGGCGGCGGCGCTCTGG
>JAISRD010000102.1 GCA_031273835.1 Treponema sp.
TCCCCCTCGTGGCCCCGTCTCCTTTCCGACACAGCCGCCCCCCCCCCCCGCGCGCCCCCGGCCCGCCCGCGCCCCCCCCCTAACTTGACTTATAAACGGTCCGGCCTGGGCCGCATCATCATAGAGGAACATTAGCGTAATATTACCCTATTCCCCAAAAAAGCACAAGACAGCGCGGATGACCCCCAGGGCTACATTTCCGTATGGGGACGGACATTTCGGTGCTTCTTGTTAGCCTTGGATAACACTATGCAAATCGTAAAGGATGCCAAAAAACCGTAAAAAGGGGGGATACCGCTCAATCCGGCCAAATTTTACCCCGCCGCGTTGACTTGGCACGAATCTTGCAAAGACTATAGGTAACGTTGGATTCAAACCAAACCGGAGAAGGATATGAGAAAAATAGCGATTTATGGGAAGGGCGGCATCGGGAAGTCCACCACCACCCAGAACACGGTGGCCGCCCTGGCGGAGATGGGGAGGAACATGATGGTGGTGGGCTGCGACCCCAAGGCGGACTCCACCCGGCTGCTCTTAAACGGCCTGGCCCAGAAGACGGTGCTGGACACCCTCCGTACCGAGGGGGAGGACCTGGACCTGGAGGACGTGGTGAAGGTCGGCTTTAAGGGAACCCGCTGCGTGGAGTCAGGCGGCCCCGAACCGGGGGTGGGCTGTGCGGGCCGGGGGATCATCACCTCCATCAACCTTTTGGAGCAACTGGGCGCCTTCCACGAACAGTACAAACTGGACTACACCTTTTACGATGTGCTGGGGGACGTGGTCTGCGGCGGTTTCGCCATGCCTATCCGGGACGGCAAGGCGGAGGAAATCTACATCGTCTGCTCCGGCGAGATGATGGCCATGTACGCGGCCAACAACATCTGCAAGGGGATCATGAAATTCGCCGAGGCCGGCAAGGTGCGGCTGGGGGGCCTTATCTGCAATTCCCGCAAGGTTGACCGGGAGGCGGAACTTATCGAGGCCCTGGCCGAGCGGCTGGGAACCCAGATGATCCACTTTGTGCCCAGGGACAACATGGTTCAGCGGGCGGAGATAAATAAAAAAACGGTCATCGACTTTGATCCGTCGGTGGGCCAGGCCGATGAATACCGCAAGCTGGCCGCCGCCATCGAAGGCAACAAGATGTTTATCATCCCCAAGCCCCTGGAAATTTCGGAGTTAGAAAAACTGCTCATGAAATTCGGCATTGCGGATTAAAACCGAAAAAAAGCGTCACGGCGGATAAAGGAGGAACCTATGATCATGGTACGGGCGATAGTGCGGCCGGAGAAGGCCGAAGAGGTGATGGCGGCGCTGATGGCCGACGGTTTTCCCGCGGTAACCCGGATAAATGTGGCGGGCCGGGGCAAACAGCGGGGCATTAAAATTGGGGATGTTACCTACGACGAGATCCCCAAAGAACTGCTCCTTATGGTGATTAAAAACGCTGACAAGGATTTTGTGGTTAAAAAGATCATGGAAGTGGCCCGCACCGGCAAGGGTTCCTACGGGGACGGTAAGATCTTTGTGTCCCCGGTGGACGAGGTCTACACCGTGAGTTCCGGTATCAAGGACCCGCCGGACAGCGAAGGTTCCGCGGACATTCCCGAGGAGAAGATATGAAAGAGGTCATGGCCATTATCAGGATGAACAAGATGAACCAGACCAAGAAGGCCCTGGCGGAGGCGGGGATCAGTTCCCTCTACGCCAAGGACTGCCTGGGCCGGGGGAAGGGGACCATCGAAATTCCCCAATACATCGAAGGGGCCGCCGAGCGTTACGCCGATGTGATGCAGGAACTGGGGGTTTCGGGCCGGCTGGTGCCCAAGCGGATGATCAACATCATTGTGCCGGACAAATTGGTAAAGACCACGGTGAATACGATTATCGGCGTGAACAAGACCGGCAAAAGCGGGGACGGTAAGATCTTTGTGATGCCCGTTTCGGAATCCTGGCGGGTCCGTACCGGCGAGTCCGGGGACGAAGTGCTGGATATGTGAATCCGTGCGATGCACACATGTGATGCAAAGGAGCAGTTATGGCAGCAGCGTATGAACTAAGCGATATTGCGGACTACAAAGCCGAAGTGCTGGAAGCCTACCCGCCGAAGATCGCCAAAAAGCGGGCCAGGCAGATCGTCATTAACCGGGTTGAAAACGACGACGACGTGCCGGAGATCATGGCCAACACCAGGACCGTGCCGGGGATCATCACCATGCGGGGCTGCGCCTACGCGGGCTGTAAGGGGGTGGTCCTGGGACCCACCAGGGACATCCTGCAGATCACCCACGGTCCCATAGGCTGCGGATTCTACAGTTGGCTTACCCGGCGCAACCAAACCAGGCCCTACACAGACAGCGATCCTAACTACATAACCTACGCCATGTCCACGGATTTACAGGAAGACGAGATCATCTTTGGCGGGGAAAAAAAACTGCGGGCCGCCATTGAGGAGGCGGTGGAACTTTTCCACCCCAGGGCCATCGGTATCTTTGCCACCTGCCCGGTGGGGCTTATCGGGGACGATGTCCACGCGGTGGCCCGGGCCATGGAGGAAAAGTACCCGGATATCAACATCTTTGGTTTTTCCTGCGAGGGCTACAAGGGGGTAAGCCAGAGCGCGGGCCACCATATTGCCAATAATACCCTGATGCGGCGGGTTATCGGTACGGGGGATGCGGCCCCCAAGACCCAGTACTCGCTGAATCTTCTGGGGGAATACAACATAGGCGGCGACGGCTGGGAAACCGAGCGGCTCCTCAAGCGCATAGGCTACGAGGTAGTATCGGTGATGACCGGAGACGGCAGTTTTGAGGACCTCAGAAACGCGCATCTGGCAAACCTCAACCTGGTCCAGTGCCACAGGTCCATTAACTATATTGCCGAGATGATGAAGACCAAGTACGGCATTGACTGGCTGAAAGTAAACTTTATAGGCATAGACGCTACGATTACTTCACTGCGGGAGATAGCGGCCTATTTTGGCAATGACGGCCTGATCCGGCGCACCGAGGAGGTGATCGCCGACGAGACGGCCCAGATAGCCGAAGCCCGTAACTACTACCGGGAAAAGCTCAATGGCAAGACAGCCGCCCTCTATGTCGGAGGTTCGCGGGCGCATCACTACCAGTACCTTCTGGCCGACTTTGGAGTTACCACGGTTCTGGCGGGCCACGAGTTTGCCCACCGCGATGATTACGAGGGCCGTAAGGTGATCCCTACCATCAAGGAAGACGCGGATAACAAGAACATCGAAAGCCTGGTAGTGGAAAAGGACGAGGCCAAGTACCATTCCTATCTTACACCGGAACGGTATGCGGAACTAAAGGACAAGATACAACTGGAGGATTACCAGGGGATCATTCCCGCCATGAAAACCGGAACCTTTGTGGTGGACGATCTTAACCACTATGAGACAGAGGAATTCCTTGCCCAGCTTAAGCCGGATATGTTCTTCTCCGGTATCAAGGATAAATACATACTGCAAAAGGCGGGGGTCATGTCGCGGCAGCTCCATTCCTACGATTACTCAGGGCCCTATGCCGGTTTCCAGGGGGCCGTCAACTTTGCCCGTGATATAACTATGGGGCTCTATGCTCCTGTCTGGGGCCTTGTAACCCCGCCCTGGAAGAACAAGCCTATGCTGGAAGCGGCAGTGAAGGAGGAAAAGATACATGCTTAATCTAACGCCCCAGGAGGTATTCGAAAGGACCGCTCTGCGGATAAACCCCTGCAAGACCTGTCAGCCCGTGGGCGCCCTCTATGCAGCCCTGGGCGTACACCGCTGTATGCCCCACAGCCACGGTTCCCAGGGATGCAGTTCCTACCACCGGACCTACCTGTCCCGGCACTTCAAGGAACCCGCTATAGGTTCCACCAGTTCCTTCACCGAAGGAGCTTCGGTATTCGGCGGGGGCAGCAACATCAGAACCGCGGTAAAAAATATCTTCGATATTTACGATCCCGATATTATTGCGGTACATACCACCTGTCTTTCCGAAACCATCGGAGACGACCTTAACGCGTATATTCAGGATATGGAGATTCCCGATGGAAAGCTGGTGGTTCATACCAACACCCCCAGCTATGTAGGAAGCCACATCAACGGCTACTACAATATGATGGCGGGGTTCATCCGCTATCTGAGCAAGTCAAGCGGAAAGCCTCACGGTAAGGCGGGGGTTTTTCCTGGTTTTGTAAATCCTGGAGACATGCGTGAACTCAAGCGGCTCCTTGATCTTATGGATATTCCCTTCATCCTCTTCCCCGATACCAGCGAGGTGATGGACGCCCCTATGACGGGGAACTATGCAATGTACCCCCGAGGCGGGACCAAAATTGAAGAGATCGTAAGCCTTGGAGACTGCCCCCGCGTCTTCGCCCTGGGGGAACTGACCAGCGAAGAACCGTCTGAGGTACTGGGCCGGCAGTGTTCCGTCCCCTACGATCTGCTGCCTCTGCCTATAGGGATAGAGAACACCGACGCCTTTCTTATGACCCTTTCCCGCTGGGCCCGCCGGGAGGTTCCCTACGCTATTGAGGAAGAACGGGGCCAACTCGTCGATGTGATACTAGACGCCCATTTCTACCTTTCGGGAAAAAGTGTTGCGGTTTTCGGGGACCCTGACACCGTGTTGGCCCTGACAGGCTTTGTTCTTGAACTGGGTATGATACCCAAATATGTCATTACCGGTACGCCCGGCGAAGCTTTTACAAGGAAGGCTGACGGCGTTTTTGCCAAGTACGGCGTTACCGGCTGCACAGCCAAGGCTTCCGCCGATCTCTTTGAGCTCCACCAATGGATCAAGAACGACAGGGTAGACCTTATGCTGGGAACTTCCTACGGCAAGCAAATCGCCAAGGCCGAGGACATCCCCTTTGTACGGGCGGGCTTTCCCATCCTGGACCGTTACGCACACTCCTATTTCCCTCTGGTGGGGTACAGGGGAGGTTTAAGACTCTTTGAAAAGATCACCGAGGCTTTGATGGAACGCCAGGACAGGGACGCTGCGGACGAAGACCTGGAACTTGTAATGTAAGGAAACAGCATGGAAGCAGTAAAAATATTAGAGGAACGGAAGGTCTCCATCGGCCGCGGTAAAGAGGGTGCGGGGATACAGTGCGGCAGGAACAGCGTCTCCGGATCGGTTAGCCAGCGCGCCTGTGTCTACTGCGGCGCACGGGTGGTACTGAACCCGATCACCGACGCCTTCCATATAGTCCACGGTCCTATAGGCTGCGCGTCCTATACCTGGGATATACGGGGAAGCCTTTCAAGCGGGAGCGAACTTTACCGTAATAGTTTTTCTACCGATCTTAGGGAAGAAGATATAGTCTTCGGCGGGGCGGAGAAACTTACACGGGCTATTGACGAGGCGGTAGAAGCATACCATCCCCGGCTTATCTTTATCTACGCCACCTGCATTGTCGGGGTTATCGGGGATGATGTAGAAGCGGTATGCCGGGCGGCGGAGAAACGCCACCGCATACGGGTTATTCCGGTAAAGTCTCCGGGTTTTTCGGGGAACAAGTCTTTCGGCTACCGTATGGCCTGCAATGCCTTAATGGAACTTATAAGCCCCCACGCGCCGCCCGCCGGCAGTGAAGGCCGGCGCCCGTCTACCGCACAGGCAGGGGTTAATATCCTGGGGGATTTTAACCTTGCGGGGGAGATGTGGATCATCACTAATTATATGAAAGAACTGGGTATCCCCGTAGCAGCCACCGTTACCGGGGATGCTTCCTACGAAACTCTTATCAGGGCGCCCCGCGCAAAGCTCAACCTGGTACAATGCGCTGGATCTATGACCTATCTGGCCAAGCGTATGGAGGAAGAGATGGGGATACCCTATATAAAGGTCAGTTTCTTCGGCATTGGGGATACTTCTTCATCCCTCCTGCGTACAGCCGAGGCCCTGGAAGATGAGGATGCGCGGAAGAAAGCGGAACACTTTTGCCGGAACCAGGAAGAGGCATTGCGGCCCTATGTGGAAAAATACCTTCCGCGTTTAAGGGGGAAGAAAGCCGCGGTCTATGTGGGCGGCGGTTTTAAGGCTGTCTCCCTTATCCGGCAGTTTAAATCTTTGGGAATGGAAACCGTGGTGGTGGGGACTCAGACCGGCCAACCGGAGGATTATGAGATCATCGGAAGCCTTGTTGGTGATGACGCGGTAATCCTGGACGACGCCAACCCCGCGGAACTGGAATCCTTTATGAAAGAGAAGGGCGCGGATATTCTGGTTGGCGGCGTTAAGGAAAGGCCCCTGGCATACAAGCTGGGGATTAGTTTCTGCGATCATAACCACGAGCGCAAGCATGCCCTTGCAGGTTATGAGGGGACGCTTAATTTTATACAGGAGATTCATCTTTCCATGAACAGCCCTGTTTGGCAATTTTTATAGGAAAGGATGATGAGTAAGAATCTTGTCCATTTAAATACCAATCCCTGTAAGATGTGCATGCCTATGGGAAGCGTCAGCGCCTTCTGCGGCATCCGGGGATGTATGAATATACTCCACGGTTCCCAGGGCTGCGCTACGTATATCCGGCGGCACATGGCTACCCATTACAACGAGCCTGTGGACATTGCATCCTCTTCCCTTACCGAAGAGGGAACCGTCTTCGGCGGGGAGAAGAACCTGGTGAAAGGGCTGGATAATCTTATCAAACTCTACAATCCCCAGGTGATAGGGCTTTCTACTACCTGCCTTGCGGAAACTATAGGCGAAGATGTGGATAGAATGGTAGCGGATTTTCTTAAAGCGCGGCCCAATGTACGGACGAGGATCATCACCGTTCCCACCCCCGGCTATGGGGGCGCCCAGTACGAAGGCTTTTTCCGGGCGCTGCGGGCGCTGGTAGAGCAGATCGAAATGGATGCGCGGCCTAACGGCAGGGTGAATATTATCACCGGTATGATGAGCCCCGCGGATACCCGCTTTCTTAAAGGCCTTTTCAAAGAGATGGGGGTAGACGCGGCGCTCCTCCCCGATCTTTCGGAAAACCTGGACGGCCCCCACGAGGAGGTTTACCGCCGGCTTTCCTATGAAGGGACAAGCCTTGAGGATATATCGGCTATGGCCGGCGCCCGCTGCACCATTGAACTGAGTTCTTTTATCGAAGAAGAGTTTTCTCCGGGGCGTTACCTGGAGGCCGCCTACGGTGTTCCCCTGCTGCGATCCCCCCTTCCCTTGGGGCTCCGTGATACGGATGCTTTTATCCGTCTGCTGGAAGAAGCCGGGGGGCGGCTTACGGATGAGCTTAAAAAAGAGCGGGGCCGGTATCTGGACGCTATGGTAGACTCCCACAAGTACAATGCCCGTCTGAGGGCGGCGGTGTTTGGAGAACCGGATTTTGTCTATTCACTGTGCCGGCTTCTCGCAGAAAACGGGGCCCTGCCTGTGATAGCGGCCGCGGGTTCCAAATGCGCCGCGCTGGAAGCTCTTTTGGAAGAGGAACTGGCCCCGGTTAGAGAATTTCATTTGGATCAAAAAAATGTTATTTTGGACGATTGCGATTTTGACACTATTGAAGAATTATCCAGGGAATATGGGGTAAACATACTCATCGGCAGTTCTGACGGCAGGCGCGTGGAGGAACATCTGGGGATACCCCTGGTACGTTGCGCCTTTCCTGTCCATGACCATGTGGGGGGGCAGCGTATCCGTACCTTGGGCTACCGGGGAAGCCTGACCTTGCTTGACCGGATCACCAATACTATCCTGGGAGAAACCGAACGCCGTTTTAGGAGGGACCTGTACCGGAAATATTACCGGGGTGTAGGGGCCCCGCTTACCGGGAAAACCGGAGGCGCAATGACGGAAACAAACATTCCGATTCAGGAAACCGCAAGGGCCGTAAACCTGCGGAAAAACACGGTTCATCCTTGTTTTTCCGGGCGCGGCGGGAAGCGGGGGAGAATCCATCTGCCGGTGGCTGCGCTCTGCAATATCCAGTGTAATTACTGCGTCCGTAAGTATAGCTGCGCCCATGAAAGCCGTCCGGGGGTTACGGCCGCGGTGGTTTCCCCTGCGCAAGCCCTGGAGAGATACCTCAAGGCAAAGGAGCTTATGCCGGAGATTACCGTGGCGGGCATAGCCGGACCCGGGGACAGCCTTGCGGATTTTGAGAAGACCAGGGAGACCCTGACCCTGATCCGGCGCTCTGATCCTGGTGCGATCTTCTGCCTTTCTACCAACGGCCTTATGCTTCCCTTCTATGCCGGCGAGCTTGCCGCGCTGGGTGTTTCCCATGTAACGGTAACGGTGAATGCCGTCCATCCGCGGGTAGGGGCGGAGATATACCGGCATGTGGACTACCAGGGGGAACGGTACGCCGGTGAAACCGCCGCCGCCCTTCTTATGGCCAATCAGCTTGCGGGGATAAGACAACTGCGGGACCTGGGGATGATCTGCAAGGTAAATACGGTGGTGCTCAAAGGCATTAACGACGATCATATCCCGGCAATAGCGGAGAAGGTAAGGGAACTGGGGGCCGATTTGGCGAACATCATGCAGCTTATTCCGGTAGAAGGATCCGCCTTTGAAAAGGCCCCCATGATCAGCAATAGGGAGATAATGGAGACGCGCAAAAGCTGCGCACCCCTTATCCCCCAGATGTACCACTGCCGCCAATGCCGTGCGGACGCGGCGGGAACCCTGGACTGCGACCGTTCCAGGGAACTGTGGGAAACGGCGGAGCTTACGGCCGCCGCGGTGGAAACCGCCGGAACAGCAAACGGATTGGCGGAGGGTACGGCCCCTGCCGGAGATTTTTCCGCCGCCGGTACAGAGGGCATGCGCTTTGCCGTTTCTTCCAGGGGCGGGGTGCTGGTGGATCAGCACTTCGGCCATGCCGAGGAATTCTACATCTATGAATGGCGGGAAGGGGCGCCCCGTTTTAAGGAACGCCGGAGTGCCGGCAAATACTGTACCGGGGAATGCGGCGAAAAGGAAAGCCGGATGGACGCTGTTATCAAAACTATCGGAGACTGCAACTGTATTATAGCCCTGCGTATTGGGGAAGCCCCCAGGTTAAGGCTCCGTACCATGGGAATTAAAACTTTTATGACTTATAGCCGTATTGAGGACGCGGTAAAAGAAGCGGCGGAAGAGATAATAGGGGAGGGTACGTTGTCTTAGTGTAATCCGGGGCGTCCGATTAATGGGGCGTCTTGGGGTTTGCAAATTTACACGTTTTTTGGGCAAGGCCCGGCAAACTGTTAGACTGCGGTACTATCGGCGTTTTATTATGGTAAAATACGGATCCTTTCCCAAAACTCGGTTAGTTTTGGGAAAGGATATACGGTATTCTTTAAATATAAGAAGATAAGGAGGAATAGCATGGTAAATCCAAAGTATCATGTATTTTTGTGTGCGGGAACAAAACTTGCGGGGGATAAGAAGGGTATGTGTCATTCCCGCGGAAGCGATGACCTGGTGCGGAAGCTGATGGAAGAGATCGATGAACGGGAGCTTTCCGGTGAGGTGATGGTCAGTACGACAAGCTGTTACGGCATCTGCGACAAGGGGCCTATAGCGGTAGTCTATCCTGAGGGGGTTTGGTATGGCAGCCTGGATAAAGAGAAGATTGCCGTCATTGCGGAGAAGCATCTTGAGGAAGGTAGTCCTGTCAAGGAATACACTATCTAAAAGGTATAGGGCGGAGAATCTCTGTGATCCGTATCACCGACCGGCTTCTGTCCCTGCCCCTGCTTGAAAAATGTAAGGCCGAAGATCTGCGGCGGATATACCGGCTCCTTTTGGATGCCGGTGCGGATTATGCGGAGGTAAGCCTTCCGATATTTGAAAAGCTGGGAACTGGGATTCTGCCGGATAGGACCGTTCTCAGACTGCCGGATAGGGCCGCTGTCCGCGGTTATGCCGCGGAAGAGGGTGGAAACGGCTCTGTCCGAAATGCGTCATTCCTGCTAGTTCCTGACGACCGCGGCGGTGTTGAAGAAAAAAAGAAGAAGGGCCTGATCAACGAGGTAAGTATACAGGGCGCCCTTCTTTTCGATCCTGCGTATCCATTTAAGCGCTGTTTTTCTTACCGGATTACCGGCCTGGACGACCTGCTCCTCTATGATTATCCTGCGGTGTTTAAACGGCTCAAGTTCCTGGCGGGTAATCTGGAATTCTGCCCCTGTAACAGCTTAGGCTGTGCTACGGCCTTGGCTTCGGAATGGCTGGAGGCAGGAGGGCGGAGGATCGTAAGTTCTTTTTTAGGCAAGGGGGGATTCGCGGCCCTGGAAGAAATCCTTATGATCCTCCATATTTCCGGGCGCCCCAAGCCGGCGGCCGACTTTTCGGCTTTAATGGAACTGAAAAAAAGCTATGAAGCTGCGACAGGGGAAAAGGTAGATTCCCGCAAAAGTGTGATAGGGGATGAGATATTCCATGTGGAATCCGGGATACATGTTGATGGTATTTTAAAGGATCCTTCAAATTACGAACCTTTTCCGCCGGAACTTCTGGGGCGGAAGCGTACCATCAGGCTGGGTAAACATTCCGGGCAGGGGGCTGTCCGGTATAAACTTGAAGAACGGGGGCTGGTTTTTTCCGGCGGGGAAACGGAGGCCCTGCTCAAACTGGTACGCGAGGAAAGCCAAAACCTGGGCAGGGGAATCACCGAGGCTGAGTTCAGCCTGCTTGCCGGAGCTTTTGCGGATAAGGGTGGAGTATATAAAGGCTAGGAGTTTGTTTAGGTTAATATCTATGGTATAAGATCGTACTATCCACAGGAGGGGTAGTACAGATGAAAGGAAAGACCTATAAGGTGCATTTAACTGCCGATGAGAAAAAGCGGTTAGAAGACATGGTAAACACGGGAGTGCATCCGGTACGGGAGGTTACGCATGCGCGTATGCAAAATCCGGCGTACTTGAACACTGAATCCGATTTTATTTGAACAAAAATCCGGCAACATTTGAACGGTTGCCTTTCTAAAAAAGGTATACCCCATACTTGCAAAACTTGCAAGTATGGGGAAAACGCTGCTGGTCCATGCCGCGTAAGCGGCTGTGCGCCTACGGCGCGTCTTGCTTTTCGGCGGCGGATCGCTCCGCCAGAACTTTCCTCATGGACTCTCCGGTAATGGTGTATTTGTCGGCGTTATGAATAACCCGGTCGAGTATCGCATCGGCAAGGGTGGGGTCGGGGAAAAGTTCGTGCCAGGCTGAATGGGGGAGTTGTCCGCAGATGAGGGTTGAAGCGCGGTCATACCGCTGTTCAAAAAGTTCAAGGAGTTCCTGGGTTTCCTCAAGGGTGAACTTGCGCAAGCCCCAATCGTCAAGAATGAGGAACGGGACGGCGGCGGTTTTTTTTCTGAAAGCCGGGTACCGGTTTTCTATTCGGACATCGGAGATTTTCAGGAACAGATCCGGGACGCGGAAATACCTGACGG
>JAISRD010000114.1 GCA_031273835.1 Treponema sp.
TTTCATTTTCATAATTTATTTATATCATAAAACTATTTCTCTTTGCAATAGCTTTTTTAACAATTATTATAACTTCCCGATCCGCTGTCTTTTTTCACTTTATAGACAGACTCTATATACATACGGTATAGTATTGGCAAAAATACCCCTGGCAGCATTAATTACACATTGCATCTCAAGTTGCTTCCGGAATTAGTACGAGATATTGGTGCAATAGTTGAGAAAGAAATGACGGAATTTCTAAAAACAATTCCGCAATGGCACCCGTAAATAGATTATTGGAGTCCGCGTGCAGCTACCGGCCTTACAGCCAGTAGACTGCGAGGCGAACCTTTGGTTCGCATGGAGTACGGGGTGAAGGGTGACTGTCACCCTGCGTTCAATACAATCTCCACTTTATTTGGGATAGGGGATGTCATCGTAGCGGCCTGAGTTATTCCAGAAGGTAAAGCCGGGGCCTCCCGCGTCACGGACCCCCTCCACCTGGCGGCGTACATAGTCCGCGTTGTAGTAGCGGCGGTCGTAGGAGACATTGAGGTAGAATGCCTGCACGTAGGGGCGGACGATGACTTGTCCCCGGCCGATGAGATGGGTCCTTTGGGTTCCCATATAGTATATGCGGTAGGGGCGGAGTTCGGCCGGGGTCTGGGCGAGGAAGTCCTGCTCAAAGTGGCTGGGGTAGTACATGGGACAGATCACATCCACATAGCGGGCGAGCAGCTCTACCTCCTGACCGGTCCGCGCGCCGGTACGGTACCAGCCGTTGGCGCCGTAGATGTCGATGGATATGGGCGCGTCCAGGCGGGAGCGGACGTGGCGCAGGAAGGAGAGCATGGCGCTTTCCATGTCCATGCCCCTGTCCTGCCACCGGTACCGGGCGTCGGCGAGGTTCTGCCCGTCCGTGGGAAAGCGGATATAGTCAAACTGAATCTCGTCAAAACCCCGCTCGTGGAGTTCCCGGGCAAGGGCGGCGGTGTACTCCCAAACTACCTCGGAGTAGGGGTCAACCCAGCGTTCGTCGTAGTAGGTCCGCAGGACCTCGTAGCCCGGTTCATCCGAGGGGAGAATCTCCGTGACATAGGGCGAATTCGCTTCGGGGTTCTGCCCGGCCTCCGGTTTTTTACGCCTGGTGTCGTAGTAGCCCGTCCAGGGCTTGTTGTTCCGCCCATCCCAGACGGCGTACCTTCCCCCCTCCTTCCTGGCTAATTCAGGGTCCTTGAATACCACGATCCGGGCGGCGGCGTATATGCCCCGTTCCTTCAGGGTCCGCAGAAAGCCGTCGATGTCCACCGGCCGGAAGACCCGCCCCTTCTCGGCGATTCCCGGAGTATGCGGGGTAAAGCGGAGGCGGCCGTAATCGTCCTTCATGTCGATCACCACCATATCAAGACTCCGTTCCTCGATAAGGTCCAGGTAGGGCTTGAGGGATTGGTCGTCCATGGCCCGGTTCACCGGGAGGTATATCCCCCGTCTGCCCCTGCCGCCGGCCATGTCCGCCGACTGCCCTCCGGGTACCCGGTCCTCGTCAAGCAGCCAGAGCTCGCAGAGACTCATAAACTCCGAACCGGGGTACAGGCCGTCCTCCCGCACCGCCAAACTGAGCGGCAGAAACCCCTGTCTTTTTATTGTTTGGATAAGTTCGGGAATCTCCGGCCGGGGCCACGCGGCAAGCGGCAGTTTCGGTTCGGCGTTTTCCCCGTTCCGGTTAAATTCAAGGAGTTCCCCTTCCCGGAGGAAGCGGAGGGTTTCCGCCCCAATATCCAGAGAATCCGCCGCCCCGAAGTTTGCGGAATCCGACCAGAGGAGTTTGAACCGCTTTTCCGCCCAGCTTAGTCGGTATATCCGCCGCCTGAAGGTCTGGGAAACGTAGATATCGGGTTCTTTTCCGGCCCCGGAGACGGCCGCGATGTCCGAAATTTCATCGGGGTTTCCCGTGGTCTCAAGCTGTTCCAGTCCCGCGGAGAGCTCCGTCCAGGCCGCCCCCCGGACGCCGGGGGTGATATAGTATACGCCGTAGGTGCTGTGGGAGAGGAACACGGTCAGTTGAGGATCTGCGGCCTGGCGCGCGGACGGCGGCAGATATGCCGAGGCTACCGCCTTGATGCCGTTGGTCCTGAAGGGGGGGAAGCCCAGGCTTTCCCATGAGAGCCCCGCGTCCCGCGAGAGGAACACCCTGTCCTTGACGGCGCAGACCAGTACTTCCGGTTTATCGGGGTTAATTTCCAGGTCCTTGATCTCCTGGACCTGGGTGATAAATGATTTTTCCCCGTCTTCGTACAGTTTTATCGTTTTAACCGGAAGATTCCCGTTTCTGTCCTCCCAGTGCAGGAGGTCCCGGGAGACCGCGATGCCCTGATCCCCCAGAAGCGCCCAGTAGTCTCCGCCGCGGAGTATCTTTCGGACGCTGCCTCCCTGCCGGAGAGCCTTGATAACGCCGATCCGGTTCATCCCGTACAGACCCTGCTCCGTCCCGATGAGGATCGGCCAATCCGCCGGGATGCTTCCGCCGTCCGCCTCCTGCGCGACGCCGGGGATGGAGGATAGGATCGTAGATAAGAGGAGGAGCGTCTTGAACACTGTCGTGCTTCGCGATCTTTTGGACTGCCCGGCGTGCATGATTTTACTATATAAGACTATTTAAAATTATGCCATACAAGCGGACTTTTACACCGGGGATAAGTTCATGTATACTTGAGTCATGGAAGCTGTTCGAAAAAGCGTTACAAAAACCTTCGGGATTCTGACCGCGGGGGGGGATTGTCCGGGCCTGAACGCGGCGATCCGGGGGGTATGCCGGGCTGCCTATGACCGGTACGGTATGACTATTGTCGGCATCGCCAACGGCTACCGGGGGCTTATCGATGAGGATGTGCGGATTCTGCGGCCGGTTGATTTTTCCGGTATTCTGACCCGAGGCGGGACGATCCTGGGGACGAGCCGGGAAAAGCCCTTTAAGGCTCAGAACACCGATTTCAATATCGGGGAGGATAAGGTCGCCGCGATCAAGAAGAATTATCAGAAACTTAACCTGGACTGTCTTGTGGTTCTGGGCGGTAACGGTACCAATACCACGGGGTATCTGCTTGCCCAGGAGGGGCTCAATGTCCTGGGGCTTCCTAAAACCATCGACAACGATATTGTGGGGACGGACCGGACCTTCGGGTTTCATTCGGCCCTGGCCATTGGTACGGAGGCGATTGACCGGCTCCACTCCACCGCCCAGAGTCACAGCAGGATCATTGTCATTGAGCTCATGGGCCACAAGGCCGGCTGGCTTGCCCTCTATGCCGGCGTAGCCGGGGGAGGGGATGTGATCCTCATCCCGGAGATCCCCTACGACATCAAGGCAATCGGCCGGCACCTCGCGGAGCGCGCCCGGACCGGGCGGGCATTCTCCATTGTCGTGGTTGCCGAAGGCGCCCTGTCGGCGGAGGAGGCCAGGATGGAGAAGAAGGAGCGGAAGAAGTACCGGGCGGAGAGCCCCTCTACCGGTTACCGGGTGGCAAAAGAGATCGCGGCGGAAACAGGGATGGAAACCCGGGCCACGGTGCTGGGGTATGTCCAGCGGGGGGGTATCCCCAGCGCGTCCGATCGGGTTCTGGCTACAAGCCTGGGTACCGCCGCGGCGGAGCTTCTGGCCCGGGGAGAGTACGGCAGGATGGTAGCTCTAACCGGCAATGAGATAGGTTCGGTGAATTTGAGCGTCCCCGCGGGGAAAGTAAAATCGGTCCCCCCGGACCACTATATGATCGATACGGCGATCTCGGTGGGGACCTGTATGGGCGCTTAAACGCAGTTCCGAATTATTCCGGAACCGGTATTTTTTTTTACTCGTCCCGGTATATGAGCCGTATACCGGTATTATTTGTTTCTGCTAAGGGATCGGCAAAGGAATAGGAAATCTGTATATTACCTTCTCCCCGGAAGTTGAGGAACATGCGGTGCGGCGGACTTTGAAAGTGACCCCCTTTGAGCATCCGCTGGGAGCCGGTTGACGGCCCGGTATAATCCGTTTTGGTTCCGGTGATGGTAAATTTGTGGTCTCCACCGCCGGCGCTTTCGTACCAGTCCCAGCACCATTCAGCGGCGTTGCCGCTCATATCGTGGATTCCGAGCCGGTTGGCTTTTTTTACTCTCCCGAGGCGCAGGAAGGAATCTGAAAAATCATACCACGCATATTCATCCATTTGGCTCCCCGCTGTATATCCCGCGTAGGCGTAGGTATACCCTGACCGGTTTATTTTTCCCTGGTCAAGGACATCCGCGTCCATGGCCGCCCAGAGCCACTCCATTTCCGTGGGAAGCCGGTAGCCGTTGGCGTCCGGATCAAAGTCTATTGTAGTCCAACGGTTTCCGCTCCTGGTGGGAACGGGAGGCCATTTTTTATAATCCACCTCGCCGTTGACGCTATAGGCGGGGGTTTTCCGCTCCAACTCGCTCAGTTTATTACAGAATAGGATTGCCTCGTACCAATTTATGGTACTTACGGGATACGCGTCATCAAGCGGATTACCCCGGGCATAACCCATCACTGTTCTATACTCCCCCTGGGTAACTTCGTATTTTCCCATCCTGAAGGGCCGCGTTATCTCGCTGATATTGGCCGCGTCCGCGTCCCGCTGGAACGAACCGGTGGGAACCGCCTCGGTGGGGATTAGCTCCCGAATCATCCTGAAGGTGTAGGTAGTCTTCGTTATCCCGTCCGGGGAGGTTACCGTGTAGTACACCGGGTCGTTTTCAAAGAACTTGAGCGAATGCGCCGTTCCGCCGCTCGTGGGGGTAGAGGAGGCGCCCTGTTCGGTGGTAAAGGTAATACGGGCCTCGGCCTCCTGGCCGGGGATCCGGACAGTGTACTCCGTTTTCCCGTCACTTACCCCTTTTACCGGTCTGCCGTTTATCCGCAGATCGTTCATCGCGGTGAAGGCGGAAAATTGAGCCGTTATGCTTATGTCGTCCGCCGGCATGGTGAAGCTGAGCGTCTTCTCGTCAATCGGCTCCTGGCCTCCCGCGCTTTTTTTGAGCACGAGAGAATTCCGTACAAAGCGGTATCCGTTTTGCGGGCTTATCTTGAGCTTGACCAGAGTTCCATCGGCCGCCCCGGTGGGATCGGCGGTGATGGTTCCGTTTTGGAGCTGGGCGATGGTGATCCGGTACTTTGCCGGCTCAAATTCCGCCGATAGGGTGATATCGTCATTGGGCATGATGAATTGCTTATCGGTATCGCCAAGGATGGTAACTTTGCCCGTGCTGTCCCGGTATCGGAGGCTGTTCTTTTTAATTCGGTACCCCATATCCGGACTAACCGTGATATTTACGCCGGTGCCGGAACTGGCGTGCGTATCTGTAAGCAGGATCTTTCCGTGTACAGGGGGCTCGATCCCTATCGCGTAGTCTCCCGGAGATAGCTGGAGAAAATCCGCCGTAACCTGAACATGGGAGGCGGGGAGAAGAAAATCCCGGTTATTGCCGATGCTGGTCCACTGGCCGGCGGAAACAGGTTTGTACCGCAGCGAATTGCCGTCAAAATAGTATCCCTTGTCCGGAGTTACCCAGAGGTAAATAGAAGTGTTTTTCGATCCGTATCCCGGCATGGGGACGATGCGGCCGTGCGGCGTATATCCTGTTTGAACCGTGTATAAGCCGTTACCGAGGGTTTCAAATTCGGCCTTGACCGTTACATGGCTGCCGGGGAGATTGAAGGAAAATAGGTTTTCGTCAATTCCGGTATCCGCCCCGGATGTGTCGGTGTAACGGAGACTGTTCGGTTTAAGCCGGTACCCGGGTTCGGCGCTTACCTGCAGGGAAATTTTCTCACCCTTTTGCCCGAAAACCGGAGAGACGTATATCTGTCCGTTGGCGGGCCTGTTCGTTTGTACCGAAAAGACATTCTGCGGCAGGTCCTTGAATACGGCCCGGATCAGCACATGATCCTGCGGCATCAGGAAGGAGGGGTTTCCGGCGTCGATGGATTCTTCTTTCCCCTGGGAGTCCGTATATTTCAGGCTGCCCGGTTCAAGGATGTACCCCGGATTGGGGTATACCCGGACCGTGATCGGCGTCCCCGGCGCTCCGTATTCCGGTTCGGCGGTAATATACCCGTGGGCCAGGTTTTGGACCCCCGCCGAGTAAGCGCCGGTCGAAATATTTCCAAATTCCCCGGTAATTAGGACGTGGCTTTGCGGCATGGTGAAGGTCCGGTCCGCCCCAACCGGGTTTTCCTTGGTGGAAGCGATGTATTTAAGGCTTCCGCTTTTCAGGACATACCCCGGATCGGCCAGCGCGTGAAGGTAAATTTCAGTTCCCGCCGCCGCGTTTTCCGGGATGGGGAAGATTCTGCCGTTGGCCAGCTTCCCGACCCGGATCGAATGGAGCCCCGCCGGGAGGAGGCTGAACTTCGCCTGAACCGTAACGTCGTGGTTGGGCAGGGAAAAAGCCTGTAATTTATCGTCAATGGGCTTGTTATCAACGACCAGGCTTCCGGAAACGTACTGATACCCCTCGTCGGGGATTATGCTGAGCTTAACCTGGGTCCCCACAAGTCCGAAATCGGGATCGGCGATGATGATACCGTGTTCCAACTGACCAATCCGTACCGTTACCGAATAATTGCCACCGGACAGTTTATCAAAAACCGCGCCGACGCGCACATCCGCTTCCGGGAGGATAAAGCTCCGGGTTTTTTCATCGATTTTGAACTCTCCTGCGGCCGTCCGGTATACCAGTGATCCGCTTTTTAGCTTGAATCCCGGTTCCGGACTAACCTGGAGGAGGACGGTTGTTCCGGCGGGACCGGAGGCGGGTTTTGCGACGATAGAACCATTTTCTGTTGTGTCTATCGAAACCGAATAACTTGTTATGGCTTCGGAATGGACCTGTTTATTCTCCAACACTTTGTTGATAAACGGATTCCCGCAGCCGGCGAATAGAAATGCTACTACTAACAGACAAGGAGTATGTTTAATAGCGCTGCTTTGATGATACATTGTATGCTCCTGTGTTTTTTGTTTAGAACCGGTACCCCGCCGCCGCTCCGGCGCCCCAGATAAAGGGGTAGCCGATCCGTACAGAGGGTTCCACGTACCAGGCGTTCAGGGGGAAGCGTATTCCCGCCATAAGGCCCCCGAGGAAGACCGGGTGAATGCGGGAATCCTCCATGATGAGGCTTGCTCCCAGATCCACCTGGACAAACAGGGGATTTCCGTCGATCTCCGTAAAGTACCACCGGGCAAACGCTTCCGGCGCCAGTACGGTGATCCCGGTAAAATCCTGACTAAAACCGAATTTGATTCCCGCCGTTACCGTCTTTACTATCCCGTAGTCAAAGCTCAGGTTCTCTTCCAGGGCCACGCCGTACCGGGTGTTCATGCACCCTTCCACGCCCAGCCCCAGGCTAAAGACGCCGACTTCTTGAGCGGCGGCAAGTCCCATAAACGCCGTCAGCAGTAGGGACAGGAGAACGATTTTTTTCATGATTCCTCCATGATGAATAAAATCCTCCTTTGTATATTACTAAAATACTAATGTATTGTACTATCGTCCAGAAGTTTGTTGCGCTTCGCGCATAAAACCGTATAAAAATTCACGAATGTGAATTTTTATACCTTACAAACTCCCAAAGCAGCCACTTAATCGAATATTTCTTTCATGAATATGCAAGAAATATACAAGCGCAACAGGCTGCTAGGAGTTTTTTAAGATCTTGTCTTGCTCATGGCACAGGCTTTATTTATCTTATATGTATGGATTACGAAAAGTTTACGATCAAAGCCCAGGAAGCGCTGAATGAGGCTTCCGCCATCGCCCAAAAAGGGGATCATGCCCAGGTTGAGGTTGCGCATATTCTTCTGGCCCTGCTGAGGCAGGAGGAGGGGATAAGCGCCTCTATTATTAAGCAGGTGGGGGGCGATCTTGCCCGGATCACCGCGGACACGGAGGCGCTGACCGCTTCAAGCCCGAAGATCTACGGGGAGGCGGCCCAGCTCTACTTTTCTTCCGCCGCCTCCAAGGTCCTGGCCAAGGCCGAGGCGGAAGCGTCGTCCCTCAAGGATGAGTATGTCTCCGCCGAGCATATCCTCATCGCCGTCGCGGCCGGGGAGGGAGCGGCCGCCGATATCCTCAAAAAGGCCGGGGTTACGAAAAACGCCATCCTGGGGGCCTTGAAGCAGGTTCGGGGGAATACCCGGATCACGGACCAGAACCCCGAGGACAAGTATCAGGTACTGGATAAATACTGCCGGGACCTTACGGCTCTGGCCCGGCAGGAGAAGCTGGACCCGGTGATTGGCCGTGACGAAGAGATCCGCCGGTGTATGCAGGTCCTCTCCCGGCGGACCAAGAACAACCCCGTGCTTATCGGCGAGCCCGGCGTGGGGAAGACCGCCATCGCCGAGGGGCTTGCCCGGCGGATCGTCGCCGGGGATGTGCCCGAGGGGCTCAAGGGGAAGAAGCTCCTTGCCCTTGACCTGGGCGCCCTCGTGGCCGGGGCAAAATTCCGCGGTGAATTTGAGGAACGTCTCAAGGCGGTGATCCATGAGATTCAGGCTTCCGACGGGAAGATCATCCTCTTTATCGACGAGCTGCATACCCTCGTCGGGGCGGGCGCCGCCGAGGGAGCTACCGACGCGTCCAACCTCTTAAAACCCGCCCTGGCCCGGGGGGAGCTCCGCTGTATCGGCGCCACCACGCTGGACGAGTACCGCAAGCATATCGAGAAGGACGCCGCCCTGGAACGGCGCTTTCAGCAGGTCTACACCGCGGAGCCTTCGGTGGAGGATACCATTGCCATACTGCGGGGCCTTCAGGAACGCTACGAGGTGCATCACGGGGTGCGGATCAAGGATGAGGCGCTGGTAGCGGCCGCGACCCTCTCCAACCGCTACATCACCAGCCGCTTTTTGCCGGACAAGGCTATCGACCTGGTGGACGAGGCGGCGAGCCGGCTCAAGATGGAACTGGACAGCCGTCCCACGGAGCTGGATAAGCTTGAACGGAAACTGCTGCAGCTTGCCATTGAAAAACAGGCCCTTGTCCGGTAGGAGGACGGCTCCTCCAGGGAACGGCTGGGGAAACTGGAGAAGGAGATAGCCGATCTTACGGCGGAGCGGGACGCCATGAAGGCCCGCTGGGACAACGAAAAGAAGGATATTCAGCGGATCAGGGAAATTAAACAGCGGATAGAGGAATTAAAAATTGAGGAGGCCCGCTACGAGCGGGAGGGGAATCTTGCCAAGGCCGCGGAGGTCAAACACGGCCGCATACCCGAAGCCCAGCGGAAACTGAAGGAGCTTACCGACCAGATGGAGGAAAAGCGGGGCGGGGCGGGACAGGCCGCGCTGCTCCGGGAGGAGGTGAGTGAGGAGGATATAGCCCAGGTCGTGTCCGTCTGGACGGGGATTCCCGTGTCCAAGATGCTCTCCGGGGAGCTGCAAAAGTACCTGGATTTGGAGAACGTCCTGGAGCAGCGGGTCGTGGGCCAGAAGACCGCGGTGGAGGCGGTCGCCGACGCCATCAGGCGGAACAAGGCGGGGCTTTCCGACGCGAGCCGGCCCCTTGGCTCCTTCCTCTTTTTGGGCCCCACCGGGGTAGGCAAGACGGAACTCGCAAAAACGCTGGCGGACTTCCTGTTCAATGACGAGAAGGCCCTTACCCGTATCGACATGAGCGAGTACGGGGAGAAACACTCGGTAAGCCGGCTTATCGGCGCCCCCCCGGGCTATGTGGGCTATGAGCAGGGGGGCCAGCTTACCGAGGCGGTACGCCGCCGCCCCTACAGCGTGGTTCTTTTCGATGAGATCGAAAAGGCCCATCCGGAACTGTTCAATGTGTTTCTCCAGATACTCGACGACGGACGTCTTACCGACAGCCAGGGCCGTGTGGTGGACTTTAAGAACGTGATCATCATCATGACAAGCAACCTCGGTTCGGATTTGATCCTGGGGGCGAAAAAACAGGAAGATGTAAAGGCCGCCCTTTTGGGGCTCCTTAAGCAAAGCTTCCGCCCGGAATTTCTTAACCGCATTGACGAGACGGTGATCTTTAACCGTCTGGGGAAGGAGGAAATCGGGAAGATTACCGACATACAGCTTGAGCGCCTTGCGAAGCGCCTTGGGGAGCGGAAAATCACCCTTAAGCTTAACGCCCCGGTAAAGGCCTATCTTGCCCAGCGGGGTTACGATCCCCTCTTCGGCGCCAGGCCCTTAAAACGGGTCATACAAAGTGATTTGGAAAACCCGCTGGCAAAGCTTATCATTGCCGGAAAGATCAACGACGGGGATACGGTAAGCGCCGACAGGGACAGTAAGGGCGAAGGGCTGACGTTCAAAAAAAGCGGGAAATGAGGCCCGCTAATTATTCCCCCGGAAATGGCCGTATACCGTCATAAGCTCGGTAATTTCACTGTTTATATCCTCAAGGCAGCCCCCCATGTCCTGCTGTTCAAACATACGCCTGGTGTTGGCATAAATTATATCCTCTATCCTGTTCCAGGGAATGATGATCGAATTCTTTTTGTGGCTGGTTATCCTTTTCCGGGCGTACTTAAAATTGTCCATGGTTATCTGCATCCAGGGGTACAGCTTGAGGAGTTCGTTGTTTTCGTAGGGGTAGACCGATGTGGACTGTCCGCCCAGAATGGTCAGATAGTAATTAACGTCCTTTTGATAGAGCCACTTAAAAAAGCTCAGGGCCCTTTCTTTTTTTGGGGAAAAAACATTGATCCCCAGATTCCAGCCTATGGAAATCGGCGTCTTTCCGGGTACAAAGGTAAAGCCCAGTTTGCCTGAAATATCCTGGTGTATGGCTTCCATGATGGTCGATGCAAATACGGTAAAGGTGATAAGCATGGCGGTTTTGCCCTGGTAAAAATCACGCACCGTATCGTTAAGGCCGGTTTCAAACAGGGGGGAAGAAGTATAGCGCTGCAGGTCTATCAAATTTTCAAAGGCCCTGCGGTTATTGGCGGTGTCAAACTGGGGGTGGTTTTCTCCGTTAAAAAAGGTCCCGCCAAAGCCCCAGATGCGGTTATAGATACAGGGGCATAGTTCTTCCGCGGTATTTCCCGGACAGGATGTGCCGAATTCAACCGGCGAATGGGGATTGTAGTTCCGGGTAAAGAAGCGGGCCACGGAGTTGAATTCCTGCCAGGTCCGGGGCGGGCGCAGTTTGGTTCCTGTCATGGAAAAATAGTCTTTACAGATCAGGGGGTTCTCGAAAAGATCCGTCCTATAGAACAGAATTTGCGCTCCCCCTATATAGGGAACACTGTAATACCTGTCCCGGTACATCGAGGCGCTTAAATTTTCCTTGATAATGGAATTGTAAAAATTCCGGTCTCCGGTAATAAAATCGCTGATATCCTCAAGACAGCCGTTCTGTACCAGATAATTGAGCCAGGGTATGTCGAACATGAATATATCGTGGCGGTCGCTTTTGATAATTTTATCCGGCAGTTTATCCTGTTTTTCCATATCTATATGTATGGTAATGCCGTAATCATTTTTGAATTTTCTGACCAGTATACGCAGGGCATCGGTGAGGGAATTGTCCAGCATCAGGATATTAAGTTCCCCGGCGTCCCTTGTTTCTGTTTTATTTTTCCGGGGTTTGAAAAGGGGAATGTCCATGCCCGTATGTATGATATTATCGTCCAGCAGCAGGGTCTTTTTTTCGAGGGGTTCCGGTGAATTGATATTCTCTAAAAGGAGCCTCGCCGCGCCGGCCCCCAGGGTAAACGCCGGGCGGGATGTATGTATGGTCTGGGGAAGGTAGCGGTTATTTATCCAGGTCTCTTCCGAAAAGGAAATGATACGGAGCTCCTGTAACAGGTTCCCCAGCACGGACGCGCTTTCCAGGATGCCGTGGGTAATATTTTCCGAAGTGGCTATTATGGCGTCCGGCTTGTGGTCCTGGTAAAAGGCCATGAGGGAGGTTCTAAAGGCGTCCTCCTTTGACATATTGGTATAGTAGATGGAACCTTCCTCCGCCGGCAAAAGCTCCTTAAAGGCGGCGGCGCATTCGCTTTCGCTTGAGATGCGGGGATTCCCGCAGAAAAGGGAAATATTCCTATACCCCCTTTCCCGTAGTTTTTCAACGAGAAAGGTAATGGTTTTCCCGTTGGAAATCCCCGCGAAATTGACGTCAAGCTCCGGGGGCCGCCGGTCGATGAAAACCATGGGTATGCCCCTGGAAAGGATCGTTTCAAAGTACTTGACGTTATCTGCTATACAGCTGATAAGGATGATACCCACGAAATTCCGGGAAATAAAATCATGAACCGTTTCAATTTCCGTCTGGGGCAGATTATTGGAAAAACCGATATTCACTGAAAGATTGTGGGCCTGAATAACCGACGTTATACCCTTAAATATTTCACTGTGGTAGAGGTCGTCGATGCTGGTTAAGAGTACCCCCACATCCCGGCTGGTACGGAACCTCAGTTTCCGGGCGCTTTCGTTGGGTATAAACCCAAGCTCTTCAATGGCCGCCATTACCTTTACCCGGGATACGTGGGATACGTTCTTCTTTCCGCTTAAAGCGCAGGAAACTGTGGCGATGCTGACCCCCGCAAGGGCGGCCACGTCCTTTATGGTCGGCATGGGATACTCCTAAATCTAAACGTTTAGATTTATTTTATCAAAAAACGGGTTTTTTTGTTTGACCCCCCGAAATTTCAACTATATACTGGACTGGCGGAACTGCATATACCGTCCTGGTTGGATGGCTGGATATTGTCCTGGCAGTCTGCGGGGACTTTGTGAAAAGGAAAAGGGAAGCCAAAGGAAGAAAAGGGTACCGATGACGCCGAGGGATTATGTTTTGCAGAGTGTAAACCACCGGCAGCCGGCGAAACTGCCGCTGGACCTGGGCGGTACTCCCAGTTCGGGAATTTCCGCCATCGCGTACAACAGGCTTAAAGGAGCCCTGGGAATTTCTGATAAACGGAATAAGGTATACGACGTGGTCCAGCAGGTAACCCAGCCGGAACTCAACGTTCTTGACGCGCTGGAGGTGGATGTTCTCTGTATTGGAAGGGCCTTCAATGACAAAGCCGAAGACTGGTATGACGTAACCCTGGCGGACGGCAGTTTGGCCCAATATCCCGCATGGTTCAAAATTATACCCGGAGAGGCCGGGGAATTCAAATATGTTGATGAAGATGGGGACCTCCTTGCCCGTATGCCCGGGGGGGCCACGTTTTTCGATCAGGCCTATTTCCCCTATTTGGACGGGTATCCTGAAAACTACGGCGATCTTCCCAGGGCCATGAACAAGGTACTCTGGCAAAAGCTGGCCCACAGCCCCTGGGACAACGCGGGAAAGCCGGATTTCTGGGAAGAACTGCGCCGCCGGGCCCTGGAGCTGAGGGCCTCCACGGACCGCGCTCTTATCATTACCTGCGGCTGTAACCTCTTTGAATGGGGTACTTTTCTGCGCCGTATGGATAATTTCCTTATGGACATTTATGCCGAGCCTGAGGAGGTTGAACGCCTGGCGGATACCCTTACGGAGATCCACTTGGGTTCCCTGGAAAAGGTCTGTAAGGCCGTGGGGGACATTGTTGACATACTGCGCTTCGGCGACGATCTGGGCATGGGAACGGGGATGTTCATGTCCCGGGAAAAATACCGGGAAATTTTTATGCCCCGGCACAGGAAGATGTGCGAATATGTACATGCCCACAGCGGCATGAAAACCTTCCTTCACACCTGCGGCTCCATTTATCCCATCATCCCCGATCTGATCGAAGCCGGCTATGATATTATCAATCCGGTACAGATATCCTCGAAGGATATGGAGCCTGAAAGGCTGAAAAAAGAGTTTGGAAAGGATATCGTATTCTGGGGCGGGGGCTGTAATACCCAAACCATTTTGAACCGGGCCAAGCCGGAAGAGGTTTATGATCATGCCCGGCGCATGATAGATATCTTTTTCAGGGACGGAGGTTTTGTGTTCAATACCGTGCATAATATCATGCCCGATGTGCCTAAAGAAAATATGCTTGCCCTGTACAGGGCGGTGAAGGAGTACAAGTAAGTTATGCCTGAGTTTGATCAAGGTGCCCCTTTAGGGGCGGCGTTGGAGATGCGGCATGTGTCCAAGGCGTTTCCCGGTACCCTGGCGGTGGACGACGTTAGTTTCAGCGTAAAACCCGGAGAGGTCCACGCCCTGGTGGGAGAAAACGGGGCGGGGAAGTCTACGTTAATGAAGATTATGGCCGGTTCTTTTTCCGATTATACCGGTGAAGTATTTGTAGGCGGCCGGCCCGTTGCCCTGCACAGTCCTTCGGCTGCAAAAGAATACGGTATAGGCATGATTTATCAGGAATTGAGCCTGGCGCGGCCCATATCCGTGGCGGAAAACCTTCTTGCCGGCCGGCTGCCCCGGATCAAGGGGAGCCCCTTTGTGGACTGGAAAGCGGTGGAACGGGAATCCAAGGCCCTCTTGTCCCGGGTTGGGCTTGATCAGCTGGATATCCATATCTCCATTTCCGAGATAAGCCAGTGCGAGGCCCAGCTTGTGGAAATAGCCAAGGTGCTGGGCGGAAACCCCTCGGTACTGGTGATGGACGAACCGACCTCCGCCCTTTCCAGTGCGGAAGTTTTAAGGCTCTTCGGGATAATCCGGCAGCTTAAATCCCAGGGTATCGCCATCGCCTATATATCCCACCATATACAGGAAATTTTTGACATCGCCGACACCATTACGGTAATGCGGGACGGCAGGCATGTCAGAACCTGCGGCGTCGGTGAGGTTACCAGCGGGGATATCGTGGAAATGATGGTGGGAAGGTCCATCGAAAAATTCTACTCCAAGCGGGCGGTTCGTATTGGTAATGAACTGTTCAGGGTTGAAAAGTTAAGCCGTTACGGGTTTTTCCACGATGTGAGCCTAAAGGTGCATGAAGGGGAGATACTGGGCGTCTGCGGCCTGGCCGGCGCGGGCCGTACGGAACTTGCCCGGTCCATTATCGGCGTCGATCCGCTGGATGCCGGGGACATTTACTTATGGGGAGAAAAAATCAACGTACGGAACATGAGTGAGGCCATCGAAAAGGGAGTTGTGTACCTCACCGAAAGCCGTAAAACCGACGGCCTTGCGCTGGCCCTGTCGGTGGCGGAAAACTGCCTTTCAACGATTATTCCCCGGCTTTCACGGGGGCCCTTTTACAGCGGCCGGAAAAACAAGGGGAGGGTTTCGGATCTGATAGACAAGCTGGTCATCTATCCTAAAAATACGGATCTCCTGGTCAGCAATTTAAGCGGCGGCAATCAGCAGAAGGTGCTTATGGCGAAGTGGATCGCCTCTTCTCCCAAGGTGATGATACTTGACGAGCCTACCCGGGGGGTGGATATAGGCGCCAAGGAGATAATTCACGGGGCTATCTCCGAGCTTGCCGCCCAGGGTAACGGGGTGATCCTCTTTACCTCGGATCTGCCCGAAATGGTGGGCCTCTGCGACAGGGTGGCGATCATGCGCCAGGGGCATATAATTGGGGAGATTGACAAGGAAAATATGAGCGAAGGCTCGCTGCTGCTTGCGGCGAACGGCGAGGGGAAATTTGTCGCATGACAACCGTATTTTTGTGCGGCCTTATGGCCGCGCTATACAATCGAACGGGAAGCGAAGCTTCATGACGGATAAACAGGATATGCAAAACACACAAAATACAGCGATGCCGGAAAAACCGGAAACAGCAAAAACTTCGGGGGTGGAAGATTCCCGAAGCGTCAGGCAGAGCGTCTTTATGGTTTTTATCAACCGGGTGGGGATCTTCGCGGTTGTGGCGCTGCTCCTGATAGTCGGGGGCGTTGTTGCGCCGGGTAAGTACTTTACGCTGGCCAATATCAGGTCCACGGTGCAGGCAATATCGCTTTTAGGCATGGTGGCGGTGGGCATGGCCTTTGTTACCTATTCGGCCAATTACGCCGATATGTCCGCCCCCATGACCATTGCTTTTTCGGGCATGATAACCGTGGCCACCATTTGGCTCGGTTTCTGGCCGGCGGTTATCTGCGGCGTCATCGCCGGGGCCTTCCTGGGCCTGATAAACGGCCTCATGGTCGGTAAGTTCCGGGCCCACCCCATCATCTGGACCATGGCCTTTAACTTTGTCATGAGCGGGGTGGTGCGGTGGATATGGAGCGGTACTCAGATATATCCCGACGTGGTGGCCGGGGATAATGTCAAGGCGGTGGAGACCTTTTACGCCATTTCGCGGAGCAGCTATCTGGGGGTGCCGATCATGGTGATCGTTATGGCCCTGGTATTTTTGGCCGGGAGCTTCATACTTACCAGTACCAGATTCGGCAACCAGCTTAAGGTTGTGGGTTCCAATTATGAGGTGGCCCGGCTGTCCGGCATTAACGTGGCCGGATCTATCATCCTGGTATACGTCATTAACGCGGTCTGTGCCTCCATTGCGGGTATTTTTCTGGCTTCCATGGCAAAAACCGGAGCCTATTATACCGGAGACGGCTACGATTTCCGCGCCGTTACCAGCGTCCTGCTGGGCGGCATGACCCTGGCCGGCGGAAGGGGGCACATGCTGGGGGTGTTCGGCGGGGTTATAACCATAGGGATACTCAACAATATTATGACCCTCATCGGTATTCCTACCTTCAACCAGTGGCTGGTACAGGGTATCGTATTCCTGTTCATCGTGTGGCTCAATACAAATTCTTCCAGAAAGCTGGGAAGGGGATAGCTATGGCAGGTATCAAAACGCCGGGCGGACAGGGCATAGGCAAGACCATTAACGATTACCGCTTCTATGTACTGATAGTCCTGATGATGTTCCTGGGTGTATTCGCCCGGAATTTCTTTTCGGGCTTTAATATCAAGGGGATCTTCGACAGTACCGTACTCTACGCGATGTTAGGCCTGGGCTTTACGATCTGTATGATAGCCGGCCACATGGATCTGTCGGTGGGGGCCATGGCCAATATGGGGGCGGTCCTTGTTATGGGCATGCATACCCTGTCCGGGCTGGGCTGGTTCCCCGCCCTGCTGATATCCGTCGCCGCCGGTCTCCTGGTGGGCTTCCTCAACGGCATTCTGGTATGCAAGGCGAAGATCCATTCATTTATCACCACCCTGGGCATGCAGTTCGTCCTGAGGGGGGCGATGTACATTTACTGCGGCGGGGCGGAGATAGGGGACAACATGGACTACGGTTTCGCGGATGTCCTTAATATGAGGCTGGGTTTCCTGCCCCTGTCGCCCAAGGTGGTGTTTGTACTGCTCTTTGTGATTGCGGTGGCCGTCCTTATGCGGAATACCCGGTGGGGACGGAACATTTACCTTATCGGCGGTAACTACGAAACGGCCTGGCTTGCCGGTATCAAGAGCGAGGCCGTAACGGTTTCGGTATTTATGCTGTCCGGCTTCGGCTGCGCCCTGGGGGGTGCGATCTTTGCGATATGCCAGAGTTCGGCCCTTCCCAATCTTGGGGAAAAGGGCATTTCTCCCCTGCTGGTAGCCCTGGCCGCTACGATTATCGGGGGAACCGCCACGACCGGCGGGAAGGGCAGTGTTTGGAACACCTATGCGTCGGTGTTTGCCCTTATGGTCATGTCCAATGTACTCACCTCCCTTTCCGGTAAATACGAGGTGCAGATACTTTCCAACGGCCTGGTGCTGGCGGCCTGTGTTTTCTATGAAACGGTTACCAACTATTACCGGTCGAAACGGGTAGGCGCCAGGGCGCTGCTTCTGGAAGAACTGGTACAGCGGAAAACGGAGCTCCAAAACTCTTGAGTTTTAGAGCCTGAAAAAACGTATGCAAGGGGTTTTTTGCCCTTATAGCATATAATTTTATAAGAAAACCGAGGAGGTTTACAATGTCGGGAATCAGAAAAGTGATTATCGCGGTAGTGGTGCTCTCACTGTGCGCTCCCCTGTGGGCTCAGAGAGGCGGCGATAACTTGAAAAAATCGCTGGCCCTCAACGTATCCGGCGTCAAGAGTACGGATGGACAGGTGCTTATGCCGCCCTTAAGCCCCAAGCGGGTTCCCAAGCGGCCGGCTAATCCGGCAGCCCTTGGCGAGGAAGACGCGTTGCGGTACTACGATATGGAGTATGCGGGCTGGAATGCCGGGGCGAAAATAAACCCCGCCAAATCCCCCGGCGATGGAAGCATCGGTAAGTACGTCATCCTTATCGTACACGGCGATCATCCCTGGACCACCGCCTATTCCAACGGGGCGAAGAAAGCCGCCGCCGCCTTAGGCATGAAAATTGATATCTGGTCCCCTAACTGGGATGTAAACGTACAGAACCAGATGATCGATCAGGCCATCAACGCCCGGCCCAACGCCATCGGCGTTATCCCGATCAACGCGGAATCCGCCATTCAGCAGTTCCGCAAGATCAACCAGTCCGGTATAGCCGCCTTTGGAAACAACACCCTGGCGACCGCCGAGGCCATGCGTTACATGGTAACCTGGACCGGACCGGATGACTGGGGACAGATGCGCAAACTGGCCCGTTATCTCGCCGACGCCATGAAAAAAGAGGGCGGTATTGCCTATATCACCCACAACCCCGGCGGTTCCCCCTATTTTGCCCGTATGTACGGCCCACGGACGGAACTTAAAACCTACGCGCCGAAGATCACGACCCTGGACGTTCAGAGCCCCGGATTTGAGGCTCCCGCCACCAAGCAGGTCGTGGCGGACTGGATCACCCGTTTCGGTCCCCGGCTGAAGGCGATATTCCTGGCCGACGATTCGGCCCAGGCCATCGGCACCGTTGACGCCATCAAAGAAGCGGGCAGAAAAGATATCCTGGTGGTAGCGGCGGGTAACTCAAAAGCGGGTATGGACCTTGTGGCATCAGGGGATCTTCTGGCCATCACCTACCAGACCGCCGAAGGCGACGGCGCCGCGGTTGTCAAAGCCATGGCGGATTTCTTCAACGGGAAGAAAATGCCTGAGTTGGGTTATCTTGCCCAGGACATCATAACCAAGGCGAATGTCGCCCGGTTCCAGCCGCCGCAGTGGTAGGAGAAAATCTCTTGGAGAAACCGGCTTAAGCCGGTTTCTCTGCTGCGCGTTTTAGCATAACCGCAGGCTCCATAGACAGGGGCGGGTTTTCGATTTTAGAATTCCTGTTTTTGTCTGTGGGGTCCTGCGGTTAATTTCCGCTTGGCGCAGTTAAATTAGGAAGAACGGGGTAAAGTATGAAACGGTATGGTTCGGTGATCGGTGTCCGTCCTGAAAAACTCGCGGAGTACAAAAAGCTCCACGCGGCGGCTTGGCCCGATGTACTTAAAATGATCAAAGAATGTAATATCCGCAATTATTCAATTTACTATCATAACGGCCTATTGTTCAGCTACTTTGAATATACCGGAGACGATTATGAGGCCGACATGGCAAAGATGGCCGCCGATCCGGTAACGCAGAAATGGTGGGATGTCTGTAAGCCCTGTCAGCAGCCCCTGGAAAGCCGTAAAGAGGGGGAGTGGTGGGCGGACGCCGAAGAGGTATTCCATACCGATTAGCTTTGTTCGCCCGTGATACCGTAATACGAAGGAGGACATAGATGCCCGATAACAAGCAGCAAAAAATTGACAGACTGAGGGCGGCGCTGTCGAATAAGGAAGGAGACCGGGTACCGGTGTCCGACTTTTTCTGGACCGGTTTTATGGAGCGGGCCAGGGAAAAGTGGGGCGCGGATTTTGATCCGTACCGCAAATTTGATCTTGATTATGTGGTGGTAAACCCCAACATGGACCCCATCATACGGGACTTTGAAATCCTTGAAGAGGACGGCGTCAATATTAAACTCCGCACCGGCTTCGGGGCTGTCATCAGGCGCAGCGGCAGGGCCCCCATGCCCCACTTTGACAGTTTTTCCGTCAATGAACCTGAGGAAATGGAAAGCTTTGTTCTTGAAGATCCCAAAGACCGCAGGCGGCTTTACCGTACCGGCGACGATCAGATAAACGGTGTGGGCGACGCCATAGGCCGTAATACCCCCAGTTGGGACGAACGGGTGGACGCCAACTGCGGCGATATGCCGGTCTTCGGCTCAATATGCGAGGCCTACGAATACCTGTGGCGCTGCATAGGGTCGGAAAATTCCCTTATCTGGATGCTTGCCGAACCGGAGCTTTTAGGGGCCTTTGTCAAACGTATCGGGGATTTTGCCGTGGGCCTGACCGAATACCAGATCGAAGAAAGCCGGGGTAGGCTGTCGGGGATGTACGTATGGGGGGATGTGGCCTATGTGAACGGCATGATGTTCAGCCCCGAGATTTGGCGGGAACATTTTAAGCCCATCACCGAGCGTATCATCAAAACCTGCCACGACGCGGGGCTTATGGTTATCTACCACGGCTGCGGCGACGCCCGGCGTATCTACGAGGATTTTATCGAGATCGGCCTTGATGGTTACAATCCCGTCGAGTGCAAAGCCCACCTCGACGCCGTGGAACTTCAAAAAGATTTCGGCGGCAGACTCTGTTTTGTGGGAAACTACGATGTGCGGGAGCTTGAAAGCGGGGACCGGGACCGGATAAAACGGCAGGCCCTGTACAAACTGCAAAGCGCCGCGGGAGGCGGCTGGATATGCCAGTCGGACCATTCGGTAACCAGCGGCGTCTCCCCCGAATCCTACGAATACATGGTAAACCTGATCCGGGAATACGGCGTATTCCCCCTTGACATGGACCGCATAAAGCGGGAAATCGCCGATCTGGATAAAAAACTGAAGGTCTAAGATCGGGAATGTTTTTAGGAGAGCGGCATGAAGGAACTTGAACAGGACAGGGTTATTTTACGGGAACTGGCCCAGAGGGTTGCGGAAATTGCGGTCCTGCCTGTACAGGAAGAAAAGAAACGGCTTTGGCGGGCCAATAACGGACTTAAGGGCGAGCGGCCCATGGTTACCATCGATCAGGTCTGCTGGAATGAGATGAATATCGACGATAAGCTTACCCTGGTCTGCAAAGATCCCCAATGCCGGCAGTACGAAGACAAGTTCCGCAAGATACTCTACCAGTGGGAATACTTTCCTGTGGATATGGTGGTGGAGCCCTTTATCCGGGTGCCCATGGCAATCGAACCCTTTAACCAGGACCCTTTAGCGGTGCAGAACCGCATCTTCGGCCTTGCGATCAAGGAGCAGACCCTTGCCACCGATACGGCCAATGACATTGTAAGCCACGATTATGAAAATCAGTTTACCACGATTGAGGATGTGCAGAAAATAAAAATGCCCGTGGTGATCCACGACCAGGCGGAGACAAAGCGCCGTATGGAAAGCGCCCATTGGCTTTTTGACGGCATCATGCCCCTGCGCGAGGAAGGCTGGTCCGATCCCTATCTTTCGGTATGGGACCCCATAGCCATGTGGATGAGCGTTGAGGGTATACTCTACGGCCTCATTGACGACCCCGATATGATGCACGTCCTGGTTAAGCGGGTGGTGGACGGCTACATGGCGATGCTGGATCAGCTGCAGGAGCAGCGCCTTTTGTATCACAGCCAGAATCTGGTTCACTGTACCGGCGCTTATACCGATGAACTTCCCGCGCCGGGCTTTGACCCGGAAAAACCCCGGACGCAGGACATCTGGATGTACGCCATGGCCCAGGTCTTCGCCACCGTTTCCCCGGCGATGTTTGAGGAGTACGAGATCGATTACCTTATGCCCCTGTTTGAGCGTTTCGGGATGGTCTATTATGGCTGCTGCGATCCCCTGGAAGGCAAGATGGACTCGGTCAAACGCATCCCCCATCTGCGGAAAATTTCGGTAAGCCCTTGGGCAAAGCGGGAATCCTGCGCGGAACAGATAGGCGGCGCTTATGTGCTTTCCAACAAACCCAACCCCGCGTTCCTGGCCGATACGGTTTTCCACGAGGATGTCGTCAGGGAGGACCTTGAAAATACCCGGGAAATTTGCCGGCGTTACGGCTGCCCCTTGGAGTTCATCTTTAAGGATATCAGTACCGTCAAAAACGACCCGCTGAGGCTTAAAGCCGTGGGCAAGATCGCCATGCAGGTTGCCTGCGCTTAGCCGGCGGAATATAATGAATACCGAGACAAGGGGGACAAAATGAAAACCGGTGAAGCCTATGTTCTGGGACTTGATTACGGGTCCGATTCATGCCGGGCTGTGCTGATAGACGCCGCCTGCGGCAGGGAAGCGGGGGTATCGGTACAGTACTATCCCCGCTGGGCAAAGGGCCTTTACTGTGATCCTCCGAATAACAAATTCCGGCAGCACCCCCAGGACTACCTCGATGTGCTGGAGGCCGCCGTCCGGGAGGCCGCCGCCAGGGCCGGAAAGGACGCCGTATCAAAGCTGCGGGGCATTGCCATCGACACCACCGGTTCCACCCCCTGCGCGGTGGACGGCGGGGGACTTCCCCTGGCCTTGAAAAAGGAATTTGCCGAAAACCCCGCCGCCATGTTTGTACTCTGGAAGGACCACAGCGCCCTTGCGGAGGCGGAAAAAATAAACAGGCTCGCCGGAACCTGGGGCGGAACCGATTATACCCGCTTTGAGGGGGGCGTCTATTCCGCCGAATGGTTCTGGGCCAAGATCATGCATATCTTTACCGAGGATGAAGGGATCGCCCAAGCCGCGGCTTCCTTTGTGGAACACTGCGACTGGATGACCGCCCTGCTTACGGGAACACGGGACCTTAAGTCCATTAAGCGGAGCCGCTGTGCCATGGGCCATAAGGCCATGTGGCACGCCGATTGGGGGTACCCTCAGGCGGAATTTCTTTCCCTGCTGGACAGGCGGCTCGTGAAAATACGGGAAAGCCTGGGCACGGAAACCTATACCAGCGATAAAGCGGCGGGAGAGCTCAGCGCCGAATGGGCGGAACGGCTGGGCATACCCGCCGGTATCCCCGTGGCGGTGGGGGCCTACGATGCCCACATGGGCGCCGTGGGGGGCGGGGTAAAGCCCGGCTCCCTGGTTAAGGTGATCGGCACTTCCACCTGCGACATGATCGTAGGCCCCCGGCCCGCCGGGGAAGAAACCCTGGTTAAGGGTATCTGCGGCCAGGTGGACGGTTCTATTATCCCCGGAATGATAGGCTACGAGGCGGGCCAAAGTTCCTTCGGCGACGTATACGCATGGTTCAAACAGCTCCTCATGTGGCCCCTGGAAGGGGGCCGCCTCAAGGAAGGAATTAACGGAGTTGAGGGCATAGCCGGGTCCTGGGATAAAATTACCGAAGGGATCTCCCAAAAACTCATCCCCCTTTTGGAAAAGGAGGCTGAGGCGATAGATCCCGGCCGGTCGGGGATCGTAGCCCTTGACTGGTTTAACGGCCGCCGTACCCCCAAAGCGGATCAAAGCTTAAAGGGCGCCGTGGCGGGCCTTGCCCTGGGGACCGACGCGGTCCGCTTTTACCGGGCCCTGGTTGAGGCGACGGCCTTCGGCGCCCGGGCCATCGTGGAATGTTTTAAGGAACAGGGGGTTGAGGTAAGGGAGATTATCGGCGTAGGCGGGGTCGCCCGGAAATCCTCCCTGGTCATGCAGATCCTCGCCGATGTGCTCAATATGCCCTTGAGCGTCCCCGCGGGGGATCAGGCCGTGGCCCTGGGGGCGGCGATGTTTGCCGCCGTTGCCGCGGGGCTGTACCCGGATATTCCGGCGGCCCAAAGGGCCCTGTGTCCGCCGGTGGAAAAGATCTACACCCCCAATGCCGGGCGGAAAGAGCTGTACGACGCGCTTTACGATCAATACCGGAAATTGGGCGCCTTTGCGGAAAGTAAGGGAAAGTTTCCGGGGTGATGGAAAAGGCGGGGGATACAGATGGCTAAACAGCGCTATGGGCTTACCCCCTGGGGCAGCTGGTTTATTGACGTACTGGACAGCTATAAAATGGGAGCCCGGCTTGACCGGGGACGGAGTTACGCCAATACCGGGAAGGTACTCTCCCTGGACATCAGGGAGGGCAGGGCGAGCGCCAGGGTCAAGGGTAATTACCGGCCCTCCTACAAGGTGGAGATAGGTTTTTCCCCGCTGGCGGAAAAAAAGCGGGTCCTGGAAATAATAGAAGAGGACCCCGCCCTGCTTGCCCGGATCGCCGCCGGAGAGCTGCCTGAAACTTTCCTGAACAAACTCAAGCGGGAGGGGATTCACCTTATTCCCAAACGCTGGAAAGAGATGAAACGCTCCTGCAGCTGCCCGGACTATGGCGATCCCTGCAAGCACATGGCGGCGCTTTACTATATCATCGCCCGGGAGATCGACGCCGATCCCCGGATCTTGTTCCGCCTCCGGGGCATGGAACTGGGGGAACTGTACGGGAATTTCGGCGCCGCCCCGGCGGAAAAGCCGGCGCCTCCCTTTGCGGTAGAGGCCGCCTCTTCTCCCCGGAACCGGCCGCCTGAGCCCCCGGACTTTCCCGAAATCCCCCACTGTACGGAACTTATCAGTTCCCTCCTTCCCCCTTCCCCGCCTTTTTGCGAAGGGGACTTTACCCTGGCGCTGGCGGAATTTTACCACCTCGCCGCCCGGTTTCGGCCCTGGCTTGACGCCGCGGCGGACGCCGGGGAGGAGCATGTTTTTTCCCGTTCCCGCTGGACCCTGGAATGTTCCGCCCCCCGGCCCGGGGCGGCGCCGGTGCTGGCCGGGGAAACCCTGGGGGGCGAAAAAATGCTGCTCTCCGTGTACGAGGCCTTTCTCCGGTTCCGGTCCTTTTCCTCCGACGACGGGACCGGCAGCTATTCCTTCCTCCTGTACCTCTTTAAGTTCCTCAACCTCCTCTGCGCCGCCGGGGCCTTTATTCCCTGCGTCCTTACGGAGGGGGACAAACTGCGGATACTCTGGAAACCCTTTGACCGGCTTCCCCTGGTTAAGGGCGCCCTGGAAACCCTGGCGGCCTATGAGGATTCCATGCTCCTCCTAAGATCCTCCCCCCGGAAAAAAACCTTTGCCGGGGGCCTTTCCGTGGTGAACCTCCTCTCGTCGGCCTTTCTGGGGGAATGGGTCAAGCGGAACTACTTTCCCCAGCGGAAGGGCCGGACCGGGATTCCCGGGGATCTTATGGATCTCTTTTTTCAGGGGAAGGTCCTGGACGTGGCTTCCCCGGCCCTGCGGAGCCTCCCCCTTGCCATAGACCACTGGCTTGCCGTGCTCCATACCGACTTCGCCGCCTGGAAATACCACTTTACCCTCAAGCCCTCAGCCTCCCGTGATAAAGATACGGCGGACTTCAGCCTTTTTATGGATCTTATCGTGGAATCGGAAAAAGGCAGGGAGAAGATACCCCTTAAGGAGGCGGTTAAGAAGACCGGAACCATCGAGGTCCTCAAGGCCCCCACGGCGCTGTCCAACTACCTCCCCGAACTCAAGACCCTCTCTTCCCGAAGCTCGGTACGGCTTTCGGAGGAGCAGCTGGTGAATTTTCTGGACAACGCCGCGGGGCTGCTCTCCCGGCTGGGCATAGAGGTAACCCTGCCGAAGAATCTCCACCGGGAACTGAAACCCCGCCTGGTGCTGCAGGCCTCAGGAAAGGGCGCTTCCCTGGTCAGGTATCTTGATCTTGAGTCCCTGCTGGACTGGGAGTGGAAGATTGCCATCGGCGATGTGGTTTTGAGCCCCGCGGAATTCGCCGCCCTGGTAAAACAGAAGCGGGCCCTGGTGCGGTTCCGGGACAGTTTTATACGGATAGATCCGGCGGAACTGGCGCGGCTCCTAAAAAAAACCCAGGAGGAAAAGGAGCCCACGGTTAACGATTTCCTTAAGGCCCATTTTTCCGGGGACGCGATCCTTTCCGTTGACGCGGAGCGGATAGTGGAGCGGCTCTTTGAGGAACGGAACTTCCCCGTTCCTGAAGCCTTGAAGGTTGCCCTCAGGCCCTACCAGTTTCGGGGCTATAATTGGGCCTGTTCCCTCCTTCTTGCGGGATTCGGGGCGGTTTTGGCGGACGATATGGGGCTGGGCAAGACCGTCCAGTCCATCGCGGCCCTCCTCCGTTTGAAGGAGGAGGGCCTCTTGGGGGATAAATGCCTTGTGGTGGCCCCCGCCTCGCTGCTTGAAAACTGGGAACGGGAACTGGGCCGCTTTGCCCCCTCCCTTGCCGTATCCCGCTACCACGGAACGAGGCGCAGTCTTGCCGCCGAAAGCGACGTCTACCTTACCACCTACCAGACCGCCGTCAGGGACAGCGAGAAGCTCATGGGCCGGCCCTTTTCCCTCCTCATCGTGGACGAGGCCCACCTGATGAAAAACGCCGAAACCCGGGGCTCGAAGACGGTTAAACAGCTCCGTTCCCAATACCGGCTTGCCCTTTCGGGAACCCCCGTGGAGAACCGCCTGGAAGACCTCCGTTCCCTCTTTGAATTTATCCTCCCCGGCTACCTCGGCAGCCAGGCCCGGTTTAAGGAAAGCTACCGTATACCCATCGAGGTACTGCGGCAGAAGGAACCCGCCGAAAAGCTGCGGAAGATCACCGCCCCCTTTCTCCTGCGGCGGCTCAAGACCGACAAGGCTGTTATCGCCGACCTGCCGGACAAGATCAGCATCAACGAATACGCCGTTCTGGAGAAGGGCCAGGCGGCCCTCTACGAAAGCATCGTCGCCGGGGCCATGGAAAAGTCGGAAACCCTCGAGGACCCCGGCAAACGGTCCGCCCTGGTATTGGCCCTTCTGACCTCCCTCAAGCAGGTCTGCGATCATCCGCGGGTATATGACAAGGAAAGCCCCGCCCTGTCCAAACATTCCGGCAAGGCCCAGCTCCTCGTAACCCTTCTTGAGGAGATCCTGGCAAACCGGGAAAAGGTGCTTGTCTTTAGCCAGTATGTGGAGGCCCTGGAATGCCTGAAACGGATCATCGAGGGGGAACTTAAGGAACCGGCCCTGATGTACCACGGCGGCCTGGCCCAGAAAAAACGGAGCGGGATTATCGACCGTTTCCAGAAGGACGGAACGGAACGGATACTGCTTATCAGCCTCAAAGCGGGCGGGCTGGGCTTAAACCTTACCGCTGCGAGCCGGGTTATCCATTACGACCTGTGGTACAACCCGGCGGTGGAAAACCAGGCCACCGACCGGGCCTTCCGTATAGGCCAGACCCGGAAGGTCTTTGTTCACCGGTTCATCACCAAAAACAGCTTCGAGGAAAAGATAGAGGCCATGCTGAAAAGCAAGCGGGAACTGGCCGACATGACCGTCGCCTCGGGGGAGTCCTGGCTGGCCCGGATGAGCCACCGGGAACTCAAGTCCCTCTTTGACCGCTAGGGGGAACCACGGACAAAGGGGAAGCCCCGGACAAAAAGCCCCCGAGCTTTCCCTGCGGCCCCCTGTCCGCCGCCGGATAGCAGCTTATCTTTCTTAATCTTCCCAGCGGAACTATCCCCGAAACCGTCTTTAATCCCTTTGGGGGAACGCTCTCCAACGATTAGGGAACATTCCCCAACGGTTCGGGATGAGTCCCGAATGATTTGGGATGCGTCCCCAACGGTTCGGGATAAGTCCCCAACGGTCCGGGAACACTCTCGGAACGACCCTCAAAGGCCGCCGTCGGGGCGGGGTGTAAGTGTACCGGGGCCCGCGCCCCCCTTTTTCTACTTTTCGCCTCCCCGGTTAAAGCGCCCCGCAGGACAATGCCCTCTCTACAACGGAGGGGACGGCTTTTAAGGAGCAGGACCGGGGAGGAATACATGGGAGCGCCTA
>JAISRD010000192.1 GCA_031273835.1 Treponema sp.
TCCGGCCCCGGGCTGAGAAAGCTCTCCTTAAAGCGGTCCCAGGCGAGAAACCGCTCCGCGGCGAGGGACCGCACCCCGGTTTCAAGGCAGGCCTTGCGGGCCCAGGCCGAGGATACCGTTTCCGAGGGAAACACAAAGCGGGCGGCGGGGTTTTTTATTTCTTCCCCGATGATTTGCAGAACCGGTCTTGAAAGCGGCTTCATTCCCCCTGTCCCTGTGGTCCGTGGTTCACGGCCGTTTTCTCCGCTTGCCGCTGATCTTTTCTATATGAATCTTCCATACCCCCGTGCGCCCGAGCATTTTGTCCGTTTCGGCCCGGAAGGCGTGCATGTTTTTCGGGGTAAAGCGCAGGCTCACGGCCCTCAGGCCGCGTATCTTTTCCTCATCGCTTAGGACTTCCCGGGGGGCGCCGAATACCAGGGCGGATTCGTAGACCACGGTAAAGTGGTCCTCGGGGAATTCGGCGGAACCCACGAAGCTTACGCAGACCCTGTCCCCGGCGCGGAGGTTGTCGATCTTATGGCCCTCAGGGGCGCAGTGAAAGTAAAGATCCTCCCCCTCCCGGGCAAAGGAAAGGGGGACGCCGTAGGGGGCGCCGTCGCTGTCCACGGTAGACAGGACCCCGTAGGGCGCTCTGTCCACCACCGCCAGGGCCTCTTCCCTGGATATTTCACGGTCCTTTCTCCTCATCTCGTAGCGCACGGCGGCCCCCCTTACAACAAAAGTTCCCAGTATTCCACGTCAAGCCATTTCCCCAGTTTGAAGCCCACCTCGTTAAAGACGGCGATCCTTTTGAAACCGAATTTTCTATGCAGGGCCGCGCTCCTTTCGTTGGGAACGGTTACGGCGGAGATAAGGGCGTGGAGCTCCGTCTCTTTGAGGGCCCCGATAAGATGACCGAAGAGTTCCGTCCCCAGGCCCCTTCCCTCAAGGCCCCGCTTAAGGTAGACGGTCGCCTCCGCGGAAAAACGGTAGGCGCTGCGATCCCTCCACTTGTTCGCGTAGGCGAAACCGCGGAGTTCCCCCCCTTCCCAGGAAGTAAAAAAAGGATAGGCAGCCCCGATTCCGGCGACGCGCCCTTCCATTTCCTCCACCGTGACGGGGGTTTCCTCGAAGGTAACCGCCCTTTCCCTGACATAGTAGTTGTAGATTGAACAGAGGGCCGCCGCGTCGGCGGGTTCGGCGGTACGGATCATACAAACCTCCTCAAGCGGGCCGGTTCCGGAATCCGGCGTTTTGGAACCGCCTCTACTATATACCAGAACTAAAACATCCGCTACCATGGTTTTATGCCTGCCTTCTTAAACGGGCCCCCGGGGGAAGGTCCCGCCCCCCGGAAACGGGCCGGGGCCCTGGCCGCCAATCTGGCCTGCGTGTTCTTTTGGGGTTTTTCCTTTATTTCGATAAAAGAGACTGTTTCCGTTTTTCCCCCCATGACCCTGGGGGCCCTCCGTTTTGCCGTCGCCCTCGTTCCTCTGTGGTTCATGATGATACGGCTCTGTCCCGGCGAGAAGTTCACCCTCGGGGATTTTCCCTTCCTCGCCGGTTCGGGCCTGACGGGGGTTACCTTTTACTTTTTCTGCGAGAATAACGGCGTGGCCCTGGTCAGCGCTTCGGAGGCTTCCATCATCGTGGCGGCCATTCCGGTATTGACGATGATCACCGAATGGATCGCGGGCCGGGTAAAACGAAGGCCGCCGGGGGATCCGGCGCGGCCCGGTTCGGGCCTTAGGGCCCGGCATTGGCTGGGGGCGCTTATCTCCATCGGAGGGGCCGCCCTGACGGCGGGGGTTTCCCTTTCCGTGTCGGGAAATAACGGGGGCTATCTTTTTATGGGAGGCGCCGCCCTGTGCTGGGTCGCCTACGGTTTCCTTACCAGGCCCCTCTTCGGAGCGCCGGGGACCTCCTCCGGGGGGTCAAACAGGGGACATTCCCGCTTTTTCATCGTGTTTTGGCAGAATCTCTTCGGTTTTATCGGCTTTCTTCCGTTTGCCCTGTTGGAATACCCCCGCTGGGGGAAGCCGGACCTGCCCGCGGCGCTGCACGTACTTTTTCTCGGCCTGTGCTGTTCCGCCCTGGGGTACCTCTTCTACGCTTATTCACTGGAGCTGCTCGGCGTTTCGGTATCCTCGGTGTTTATCAACCTTATCCCCGTGGTAACGGTCATAGCGGGTTTTTTTATACTGGGAGAGCGGCTCACGGTTTCGCAGGGTCTCGGGGCCCTGCTGGTAATAGGCGGGGTTTACCTCGCCGTTTTGCCTGAAAAGCCCGCCCCCCCGGGGAGGCCCCGCGAATGACGCCCTTAGGGGTTTATCATGCCGGCGTAATCCTTCCAGCCCTTCGCCTGCCGGTAGGCGTTAAGGGCGGCGGGGGGAACGTAAATTCCGCCGCGCCAGGCCTCGTCGAAGAGTAAAAAATTCGACTCAAGTTCCGGCGGACGGAGGGCGTCGAGGGTTATGATGCCCAGCCGGGGACAGCCGTCAAAGACCCCGCCTCCGATGCCGGCCACCTCCCCCGGTATGTTTATGGCGTTCAGGTCGGAACAGCCCGCGAAGGCCCGTTCCCCGAGGGTCTTAAGGTCCCCGGGTAAGGTTATCGAACTAAGGGCGGAAGCGCCCGCGAAGGCATAGGGGCCGATACGGATAATACCCTCCGGCATATTCCAGCTCAAGGGCCTTTGCGCTTTCTTTTCCGTTTTACCGTTTCCGAAGCCGAAGGACCGGGCCCTTTTGGGGACCGCCGTATAGCCTGCAGGATACGCGATAAGGGCGGTGAAATCCTTATCATAAAGGATGCCGTCCCGGCCGGCAAAGAATTTATTGCCCCCGGCGGCCTCTATCTCCGTCAGTTTCTCACAGAAGGCAAAGGCCCCATCCCCGATGTGAATAACCTTGCCGGGTATTTTTATTTCGGGAAGGGAGGAACAGCCGTAGAAGGCCTTCTCGCCGATATGGGTGAGATTGCCGGGTATTTTTATTTTGCCGAGGCGGGAGCAGCGGTAAAAGGCCCGGTTCCCGATGTGGGTAACCTTGCCGGGTATACTGTAGGACGGTGAATTTTTCGCCGCCGGGTACGCGACGAGGGTGTCGAGGTCCTTGCTGAACAACACCCCGTTCCGGTGGGTGAAAAATTCATTGCCTTTGGATACCTGTATTGACTCAAGCCTCCCGCAGGCGGCAAAGGCCCCGGCGCCGATATTGACAACCCCCTCGGGTATGTTTATCGAGGTGATACCGGAACAGCCGTAAAAGGCCTCGTAACCGATGGATCTGAGCCCCCCCGGCAGGTTTATCGAAACAAGGGAGGAACAGCCGTAAAAGGCCCGCTCCCCGATGGAGGCGAGCCCCCCCGGCAGACTTATTGAGGTAAGGGAGGAACAGCCGTAGAAGGCCGCATAACCGATGGAGCTGATCCCCGCGGGCAGGCTTATCGAAATAAGGGAGGAACAGCCGTAGAAGGTCCAATCCCCGACGGCGCCGACCCTGCCGGGTATCTTTATTGAACTAAGGGAGGAACAGCCGTAGAAGGCCCCGGCGCCGATAAAACTCACCCCCTCCGGTATTTCTATTGAGGTAAGGGAGGAACAGCCGTAGAAGGCCTCGCTGCCGATGGCGCTAATCCCCTCCGGTATGGTTATGGAACTGATACCGGAGCCGTAAAAGGCCCTTCTCCCAATCGCGTTTATGCCCAAATTGCCGGGAATAAGCACCGCCGCCGCCCTGCCGTGGTACTTTACCAATACCCCGTTTTTCAGCTCAAAGTCTTCCACCGTCTGGGCCCCGGCGGCAAAACAAAGGACCGTCAGGAAAAAAAACAGAACCGCAATGCGTTTATCCATATTAACGTATATCGGCAAATAGGCGCGATCATTTGAATGAAACGCGCGCCTCCCTTGAAAATTCATCCCCAAAGGGCCATACTATACCCATGGACCCGGGAAAGATTGTTTACATTTCCAGTTGTTTAAGTACCGGCGCCCTGGCCGCCTTTTTTGCCATCATACTGTGGTCAAAAACCAGGGATACGGCCTGGATGCTCGTGGTTATAGGGACTTTGGCGGCCTATGTGGAGACGGTACACACCATCCTTACCATGTTCGGCATCACGGAGCCCCGGCTGACCCTGGGTTCCGTGTCCCTGACGACAATAATACTGCCCAATCTTAAGATGGGATTCTTTATCGCCGCCTTTGTGGTAATGGTGATACGTAAACTGCGGTACCGTTAAGGGTTTTCCGCAACGGGGTTTTTGGAGGAAAGATGAAGGCTTTACTTTTCGGTTTGATCCTGCTTGCCGCCGCCGGATTTGGAGTGTATTTCTGGGGGGATCAGGTGTTGGTTTTTCTCCGGGGCGGGCTTCCGGTGGCGGCCCTGCTCATCGGCCTTTTGGCCCTTTTTATCGGCATAGCCGATCTTAAAGACCGGGCGGCGGCGAAAAAAGAGGAAGAAGAAAAAGCGGAGTAATCCGATGGGCGTCCGGTATCGGATGAACCGCAGACTCATTTCATCAAACTCAGGGCCAGAATGATCCGGCGGTTCGACAGTTTCAGAATAAGTTCCGCTGAAAAACGCTAAACGTCCCTATTTCAACAGTATCTTAACGGGCTTAATTTTACGAACCAATAGGGAAAACAAAAGGCAGACCACAAATGTCAGCATTGCGGCGATTGTACATTTTATCATCGGCGTTATTATCCATGTTCGTAATAACAAGGAGACGCTTATCAATATCGGGGCATGAAAAATATAGATTCCAAACGCGTTTTCCGCCGTTAGTTGGGTACATTTATTATTGATGTTAATGTGTTTTTTGAAAAAGGATAGAATTCCAATAGGGAATACCCAGCCGAAAGATTCTCTCTTTAACAAACCCAAGGGGCCCTCGTTTAACCAGGGATCGTGAAGCCAAAAAAGCGGAAAGAAAAAAAAGCGCCCCCACAAACCATTCCTGCGTAAAGGATTGCAAGAATAATCACCAGCGAACGGAGATTATCCAAATATACTAAACGGGTATTTTCAGATGATTTATCCTTATTATTTTGGCCCATATCTTCCTTC
>JAISRD010000009.1 GCA_031273835.1 Treponema sp.
TTAAAGTTCATCCCCCTTTCCCGGCCCAGGTGTATCGGGGCAAGGGCCGTGCCGTATTTTACCGTGGCAAGCTGGCCGGCGTTGCAGTGGGTAAGGATGCCGTCGCCGTCTTTGATAAGAGCCAGGCCGTATTCCCCCAGGGATTTACAGACCCGCACATCCTCGTCCCGTATTCTGAGGGCCTCCTCACGGAGCATTTCTTTGATCTTAGCGGAGGACTCCCCCTTGTGATCCAGTACCACCTTTTCCATGCGGCGGAGCGCCCAGGAAAGATTCACCGCCGTGGGCCGGGAAGAATCGAGGTAATCCTTGGCCTTCCTGAACCGGGCGTAAAAATCATCGTAGTCCCCCTCAATTTCCAGGGCGGCCAGGTATATGCCGATGGCCGCGGCGACCCCGATGGCCGGCGCGCCCCGGACCCGGAGCAGGTAAATCGCCTCGAAGATCTCTTCCTGTTTGGTCAGGTAGAGTATCTCCACCGTACCGGGAAGTTTGGTTTGATCGATTATCTTGAGGGCCCTCTTTTCCTCGTCCAGGGCGACGGTGTCGATTGACAGTATGTTTTCTTCCATGACAGCTCCCCCCTAGAGCGCCGCGCCGGCGGCGTCGACGGCCCTGAGGAAGGCGGCGGTAAAATCCGCTCCCGTCTTGATCCCTGCCCTGTTCATGATAAGGTCCTTGGCGCAGAGTATGTTGATCCGCTCCGCCCGCACCCGCTTTGCCCTGTCGGCGATGGCGGTTACGTCCTTAACCTGGGCCATGCCCACGGTGCGGCGTATCAGTTCCGTACCGGCCCCGGCGGCGGTATCGGCGATGATCGTGTCCAGGTAGTATTCGGCGAAGCCCGGCGTTTTTGCCATTATGTCGCCGGCCTTTTTCGCGTATTCCACGAGGAATTTTTGCTTGAAGAGGTCGATCACCCCGGCGGCGGTCTTAAGGGTCCAGTCGCAGAAGGCCCCGTTCCCCGCGGCGTCCCCTGAATCCCAGGCAAAGAAGAGATTGGCCACCACATTGCCGACGTCGTAGCCCATGGGGCCGAAGAAGGCAAATTCGGGATCGAAGATCTTGGTCGAATCGGGCCGTACAAAAATCGAGCCGGTATGGAGGTCCCCGTGAAGCAGGGCCTGGGCGTTGTTCATAAAATCAAACTTAAGCTTGGCGATCTCCAGATGCAGGGCCCTGTCGCCGTAAAGCTCTCTTTTGACAAAGTCCAGGTTTTCCGGGGTAACGATGTTCCGGCCCCTGGCGTCGTTATAGGGCTCGGTATAGACAAGATCCTCGGTTATTTCGCACAGTTCGGGGTTGATAAAACTCTTTACCAGTTCCTTCTTTGCCTTGTGGTCCATCACCGCGTCGGTGGTGTTGAGCAGAGTGTTTACCATGTAGGTGGTAATGTCTTCGGCAAAACGGGGAAAGGTCTTGTGTTCCATCAGGGCGTAGCGCATAAGCTGATGATCCGAAAGATCCTCCATAAGGCAGGCGCACATCACCGTGTCGTACTTAAAAATTTTGGGGACCAGGCCGGGGGCGTATCTGTCCTGGAGCATCAGTATTTCCGATTCAATGCGGTTGCGGTCCGTGGAGATGCGCATCTCCGCGGAGATGCGGAGCTGTTCCCCGGCCTGCTTAACGATGATCGATTTGCCGTTCCCCTGGTCCACCACCCGGAATACATAGTTGAGGTTGCCGTCGCCGATTTCCTTAACCGTCGTCTTAGCCCCCGGGCCGAAATAATCGGGCAGCTGATCTTCCACATAAGCGGGGATATCCCCCTCCTTCATTAAAAAATAGCTGTCAAAACGAGACATAGTACCCCCCTTAAATTATTTTTTCCGTACCGAATTCAGGGCCAGGGCGATTGCCAGGACCAGGCCCTTAAAGATGTTAACCGTATAATAGGGAACCGACGCCATGATAAGGCCGTTTTCCAAAACGCCGATGAGGAAGGCCCCCGCCAGGGTGCCGAAGGCGTTGGGCCGCCCCACGCCGGCCACGGATATGCCGATGTGGGCCGCCGCCACCGCCCCCATAAGGTAGGGGGCCCCCGAATTTATCTGGGCGTTTCCCACCCGGGCCCCCACGAGTATGCCCCCTATGGAAGCGAGGATGGCGCTGAAAACATAGGCCGCCACCCTGTATTTCTGCACGTTAATGCCGGAAAGCCGGGCGGCCTCGATGTTGGAACCCACGGCGTACATATAGCGGCCGTGCTTGGTATAGGTAAGGAAGAGGAAGGCAAGGGCCACCAGGACCAGCATGATAATGATAATCCAGGGCTCCCGTCCCATGGTCCGCAGAAAGACCGGCACCGTACCGGTCGCCGCGGTTCCGTCGGGTTTTACCATACGCTCGTTGATCGCCCCGCCCCCCGCATAGGTCATGGCCACGCCCTCGAACATAAACATCGTCGCCAGGGTGGCCAGCATGTCGAAGATTTTTAGTTTAACGATAAGAAAACCGTTTATCGCGGCGATGGTCAGGGAGATGATCAGGGTAAGCAGTATGGCCAGCAGGGTGCCCGGCACCGTCGCCCCCATGGAAAACCAGATGAAAAAGGTCATGCACACCGTATTGGACATGGTGGCGGCGGAACCCACCGAAAGGTCGATGCCGTTTACGGTGAGCGCAAAGGTCATGCCTATGGCGACTATCGTAACAATACAGACCGCCCTGATAATGGTAATGATATTGGAAAGGGTTCTAAAGAAGGGCATGGCCGCCGAAAAGGCGATAAGCAGTATAACGATGGTTAAAAGGACGCCCCATCTTGCGATAAAATCAATGACGGTATTTTTCAGGTCCCGCTCCGCGGTTTTGGCGCTCATTTTTTAGTTACCTCCGGTTGAATAATACAACAGTTCCTTTTCACTGGACTGTGAAACAGTTACTTCCTTGACGATCCCGCCGTCGTACATAACATAGGCCCTGTCGGCGATTGCCATGATCTCGGAAAATTCGCAGGACGCGTAAATAACGCCTTTGCCCTGGGCGGCGAGATCCTCAATCAGCTTAAAGATATCCCGTTTGGCCCCCACGTCAACCCCCTTGGTGGGCTCGTCGAAAATATACACGTCGGCGTCGGCCACCAGCCATTTTCCCACAACCACCTTTTGCTGGTTGCCCCCGGATAAGTTGGCGAGTATCTGGGTTTCCGAGGGGGTTTTAATCCCCAGGTCCTTTATCATCCTGTTGGCGACGGCAAACTGACGGCGCTTAACCACAAAGCGGAACAGGTTAAGGAATTTATGCAGCGCCGAAATGGTGATGTTGGCGTACACCGGATCGATAACAATGACCCCCTCCTTGCGCCGTTCCTCCGGCACCAGGGCAAGGCGGCGCTTAACCGCCTGAAAGGGAGACTTGGGGGTAATATCCACACCCTGCAGTTTTACCGTTCCGGAAGAACTGCGGTATGCGCCGAATATGGTCTTACAAAGCTCGGTTTTTCCCGCCCCCACCAATCCGGCGATTCCTATAATTTCACCGGCCCGCACGGTAAGGCTTATATCCTTGATCCGCCCCTCCGCTTCGGTAAGCTTGTCAAGCTCCAAAAGCACGTCCCCTATGGCGACGGTCTTCTTTTCGTAGACTTCGTCGAATTTACGGCCCAGCATAAATTCCACGATCTGCTTAACCGACAGATCCGGACTGATGTCCATGTCCTTTACCACCTGGGCGTCCCGCATGATCGTGATATGTTCGCAGATTTCAAAAAGTTCGGGCAGCCGGTGGGAAATAAAGACGATGCCCACATTTTCTTCCTTTGCCAGGAAACGCACTACCTTAAAGAGATTTTCCGTTTCCGTGTTGGAAAGGGGGGCCGTGGGTTCATCCAGAACCAGAAATTTACAGCGTTCCCGGGCGGCGCTGGCGAGGAGGACCATCTGTTTTTCAGCCAGGCTGAGGTCGGAAACCGGCCGGCGTACGTCTATGTCTACCCCGAGCCGCGCCAGGGCTTCCCCGGCGGAAGAGCGTATATTGTTCCAGTTAACAAACTGCTTTTTTCCCATTTTATTGACCAGTACGTTGGTCATGATATTTTCCGCCACCGAAAGGGTCGGGGTCAGGGCCACGTCCACTTCCTGATAAACGATTTCTATACCCAGTTCCTTGGCGGCCTTGGGGGAACGGATCTCCACTTCCTGTCCGTTAATAAAAACCTGCCCGGTATAGTGGCTGTTAACCCCGGACAGTACCTTCATCAAGGTTGATTTTCCCGCGCCGTTCGCCCCGATAAGGGCGTAGATCTTGCCGCTCTCCATGTTAAAATCAACATGGGAAAGGGCCTTAACGCCGGGGAACTCTATTGAAATATCCCGCATACTTAAGGTTGATTTACTTTGCGCTTCCATTACTGCCTCTTTCTATTTATCCCAGACAGCGAAAGGCCCGGTCCTTACTCCAGATCGGGCCTTTCTTTCACAAGCCCCGCGGAGGCCGCCGACAAAAAGCGGCGGTTTATCCGCGAAGCGGCGGTTTTATCCGTAAAAGCGGCGCCGTTATGCGGCAGCCCCTTATTTCGCGGCCGCCGCCTTAAGCTCCGGCATCCAGGCAAAGCTGTCCCAAACGCCCTTTTCCTGGCCCCAGCCGGGAACCACGTCGGCGATATTGGTCATGTTGATCGATGCGTTAAGCTGGCTGGTCTTGACCCCCTGGGCATCCAGGTTGTAGGTATCCGGGGTGGATTCACCGGCGAATTTGGCGGCCAGGAGCCTCATGTCCGCGATACCGATAAGCTTGGGGTCCACCGCGGCGGTGGAAACCCATACGTCGGGATGGGAGAGCATCAGGTTGATGTCGTCGTTGGAAATATCGATGGACATAAGCTTGATATCCGTCCGTCCGGCGTCGTCCAGGGCCTGAAGGCAGCCCTTGGCAAGTTCGTCATAGGAACCCCAGATGGCGTCCACGGAACCGGGGGCAAAACGGGGAAGAACGGCGGCAAAGGAGTCCTGGGTACCGCCCCGGGGATTGGAAGAATCCACAGGCCCTACCAGGGCTACTTCCACGATCTTTCCTTCCTGGACATATTTGTCATAGATGGTCTGGCGGCGGTCCAGGGGAGGAACGCCGGGGCCCATCCAGGCGCGGACAACCTTAATCGGCTGTTTTTCGGGGGGAAAGTTTTCCACGATGGAGGAAAGCGAAAGCTCGGCAAGTTTATAGTCCTCCTGGGCGGTGCTGGTTACGCCGGTAAGAATGGTCCCGTTGGGATCCCCGTTTAAGTAGGGCACGGAATCAAAGGTTACCACCTTCATCCCCTTGTCCACCGCGGGCTTAAGGGCATCGTAGGTATAACCCGCTTCGCCGTGGGACAGGATGATCCCGTCATAGTCCTTCTGGATTACCTGGGCCAGGGTTTCCTGACACTTGGCGTTGTCGCCGTTGGTAACGAAGGTATCGACGATAAAGCCCAGGGCCGTTCCCTCGGACACGCAGCCGTCCAGGAACTGCTGGGTATGGTCGCCGGCGTTAAGGTTGCGGACCACCGCCACCTTAACGGCCCCATCCTTCATTTGATCGGGGAAATACTTGGTAAGCAGATCGGTAAGCTCTGAACTGCCCGCATCGGGTTTCTTTCCGCCGCATCCAATCAGGGCGAAAACAAGAAGCGCCGCAAGGGCGCAGCATGCAATTTTCTTCATTTTTCCTCTCCTTGATCCTTTAAAAAAACAAAAGTCTCCGGTTCAAAACCGGATTTTATAACGATTACACAAAAAACGTCATTTGTCAAATTGCTCCTCTCTGCCTTTTCTTAGGGCGGAACTTCCGCACGGCGCCTAAGAGGGGCATACTTTCGCAGGCTTAACTTGTATCAATCATTTTTACCCCCTCCGGTTTATAGAATCCCCATAACTCAATTATTTTAGGTTTTACTAAAAGCTTTTAGTAAAATTATGCTCACTTCCCCTTCTTAGGATAAATCACCCTTTCCGGATTGTCAAGGAATTTTTTGCTTTTTCCGGGTAAAATTTTACAAAACATCCTTTATTTTAGTGAAATCACTAAATTATTTAGTCCTTTTCACTGTTGATTTTTTAGATTGATTTTTCCCTATAAAAATGATATAAAGGGATATGGCCCCCCGTATAGTTGATATAGCAAAAGCCGCCAACGCCTCTCCCTCCGCCGTTTCCCTGGCCCTTAACAACAAATCCGGGATCAGCGCCGAACTCAGGCAAAAAATCATCTCCATAGCCGTTAATTTGGGCTACAAGACCGTCACCCATCATTTGGTAAATGAAAACATCACCATCAAACTGCTCAAAATCGCCACCCACGGCCATATTATCAACGAAAGGCATAACGCTTTTATCACCGAATACATGGAAGGGATCGAGGCGGTATCCAAAAAGCGGAAATACAAGCTGGAGGTCTCTTTTTTTAACCGGGTCCCCATCGAGGAAATTATAGCGGCCCACAAAGAAACTATCGTAGACGGGCTTATCATCCTGGGAACGGAACTCAACGCCCATGAACTCCATTTTTTTACCGAACTGACAAAACCGATAGTTTTTATTGATACCTACTTCCCTTTTTCGGTATACGACTGCATCGACATGGATAATATGGACGGGGTTTTTCAGGCCGTCCAGCATCTGTACCTTAACGGGCACCGGAGCATAGGGTTGATCAAGGGAGACTACGCGACCAGAAATTTTACCATGAGGGAATTCGGATTCAGGGAAGCCATGGAATATTTTTCCCTGCCTATCCAGGAAAAGTACATTATCACCGTGGACCCGGCCTTTGATCAGGCCACCGTCGATATGGGCAGATACCTGGACAAAAACAACGCCCTGCCGACGGCGCTTTTTTGCATGAACGACACCATCGCCTACGGCTGCATAAAGGCCCTTCGGGAACACAACTACCGCATCCCCGGCGACATCAGCGTCGTGGGCTTTGACGATCTCCCCTCAAGCAGCCTCTCCGAACCGCCCCTGACCACCATCCGGGTTTCCAACCATCAAATCGGGGAAAGGGCCCTGGAAAAACTGGCGGAGCGGATCGCGAATCCTTCCGGCGGCGCCCCGGAAAATATACTGGTCGCCGGGAAACTGGTGGTCAGAAACAGCGTCAAAAAAATATAGCGGGATGAAGATACCCGGAAGCAAGCTCTCCGGTATGGCCCCGCCCGCGAATCAGGCGGGGGCGGCGGGAAGAAGCCGGGACAGCACCTCCCTGGTAACGGCCTCTATATCCGCGGAGGAAACCCCGCCGGGTAAAAGCCCCGGGGATGCCCCCGGCCCCCCCACGTCGGCGGTATTGGTCGCCTGGGCGGCGCAGCACGGGGGCAGCCCGCCGGTGGTGATCCCCAGCTTTTCCCTGATCTTTATCAGTTCCCGTACCTGTTCGCAGCTCAACACATTGGCCTTGCCGATGATGTTCCCCGTATACATGAGGATCATCGCATAGTGCTCCACCGATTCAAGCCGGTACCAGGCATCCATAAGGCTCGGCCCCCAGGCAAGGGCGCCGTGGTTGGCCAGGAGCAGGGCGTTGTGGGTTTTACAGTAGGGGGCCACCGAATCGGGTATGCCCTGGGAACCGGGGGGCTCGTAATGAACGCAGGGAACCGTCCCCAGGTTAACCAGGGCCTCGGGATAGACCGCCTTGTCCAGGCTGATCCCCGCTATGGCAAAGGAGGTTGATACCGGGGGATGGGCGTGGCAGACCCCGTAAACTTCGGGGTTTTCGTTATACACCCGAAGGTGCATCTTTATCTCCGACGAGGGCTTGAGCTTCCCCTGCTGAATCACCGTTCCGTCCGGCCGCATCTTCACCAGCTCGTCGGCCTTCATATAACCCTTGGAAACCCCCGTGGGGGTAGCCCAAATAGTACCGGCGCCTGTTTTACAGCTGATGTTCCCGTCATTGGCGGCCACGTAGTTCTTCGCGTACATACGCCTGCCTATCTCGAGGATCAGGTCCTTCGCTTCAAAATCACTTAAGGGTTTCACTCTGTTTCTCCTTCGGGAGCCGCGGCGGGGCCGCCGACGGTTTCGCCTTCCCCCAGGGTGGTTTCACGGGACACCCCGCCGGGCAGGAACAGCGCCGCCCCGGATTCCGCCCTGTTGGCGTCTTCCCCGGAGGCATTACTGCCCCAGATGACACCGGCGCTCTTGGAAAAGGGCCCGGCGATAAACATCCCCCCGCCCCGGGAGGCGGCGCTGTTTCCCCCCAGCACTCCCCCCTCCATGATCACCGAGCTGGTGTTGTCCGAGGCGATTCCGCCGCCGTATTCGTCCGCCCGGTTGTTTCTGATTTCCCCGCCGGACATGGTAAAACCGCAATGTTCGATGAGGGCCAGGCCCCCCCCGGATCGCGAGCTGTTTCCGCCGATACGCCCGCCCTCCATACGCATGGAGGCGGACCGGTTCAGCACCAGGCCGCCCCCCGCCACGGCGGCCCGGTTGTTTTCAATCGCCCCCCCCAGGAAGCGGAAAGCGCAGCCCTCGTAGATCGCCGCGCCCCCCCCCGCTTCCGCCTGGTTTTCCCGGATCTCCCCGCTTTCCAGGGTAAAGGAAGAACCGCGGCCCACGGCGGCCACCCCCCCCCCGACTCCGGCGGCGCTGTTGGTAACCACGGTCCCCCCGGCAATGACCAGGACCGCGCCGGGGGCAAGGGCGGCGCCCCCTCCCACGGTCTCCGACCTGTTGTCCCGGACCACCGTCCCCGGCCCCAGGGTAACGACCGCGCCGGAACCGATCCCTATGCCGCCCCCCTCGCCGGAACTGCGGCCCCCGGATATCTCGACATGTTCAAAACGTATATTGGAAAAGCCCCTGACCAGGATGACCCGCCTGCCCGCTTCCCTGCCGGAAAGGACCGCCCTGTCCGCCGCGCCCGCCGGCAGCTCCCTGCCCCGTATGGTTATCTCCGCCCTGCCCGTTCCCTGGATGATAAAAACACGTTCGGCGTTGGCCGACTGTTCGCTGGCCAGGTCCAGGGTACCCAGCAGGGTAATGACCCTGGCGGGACCGCGGGAGGCCATCACCAGGGCCTTAAAGAGGGACCTGAAGGGAGTTTCCTCGGAAATCCCGTCGTTACGATCGTCCCCGTCGGCCCTGACATAATAGGTTTCAACGCCGACGTCAGGGGTACTGGCGCAGGAGGCCACAAAAAAAACCAAAAGCGGAAGGAGAAAAAGTATAAACCGGATATTCTTCATAGTAGAAACAAGTTATACCATTTTTCGGCGCCTGTGGCAATTGAGGGCTGTACGACGCAAGGAAGCGCCATGGGAGAGACAATGAACGGTAAAGGCAAACAGAAGTTCGGGCTAAAGCAGGCCGGTCTTCTTCAGGGCCTGTTCCAGGTCGGCGATAATATCATCGGGATCTTCGATGCCCACGCTGAAACGGAAAAATCCCCCGTGGAATTCCTCGGGGTAGAGGTACTGCCGCTCATCATCCTCCCCCAGAAAAACAATAAGGCTTTCGTCGTGCCCCAGGGAAACCGCCGAGGTGATAAGCCTGAGCTGGCTTACAAAGCGGTTATGGGTATCGTGATCCGCCTCAAGGCCGAAGGCCATAACCCCGCCGAAGCCGGGGGACATCTGGGAGGCGGCGGTCCCGTGGCCCCGGTGGCTTTTAAGGCCCGGATAGGCGACAAAGCGGACGCAGGGAAGGCTTTCAAGAAATTCCGCAGCCCTTTGGGCGTTTTCGTTGTGCTGCCTCATCCGGAGGGGCAGGGTTACCGAGCCCCGCATGATGAGCCACGCGTTAAAGGGGCTGATAACGCCCCCTAAGTTTATCTGGGACTGGGCGCGGATGATGTCCAGGTGTTCTTTTTTGCCGATGATCGCCCCGCCCATGGCGTCCCCGTGGCCGTTGATGTACTTGGTAAGGCTTTCCACGGAAAAATCCGCCCCCAGTTCCAGGGGCCGCTGGTTATAGGGGGAGGCGAAGGTATTGTCCACCGAGAGTAAGGCCCCCTGTT